>CACYZS010000197.1 GCA_902778985.1 uncultured Ruminococcus sp. | reverse complement strand
ACCGTGACGCGGGAGTTTACCGCCACGGTTCCGAAAGCCGTTACGACGAACCGGATTGAAAAGAAGAACGCGGTCTCACTCTCCTTTCGTATGTTCGGGGAGGAATTGTTTTCGATCGGAGCGGGCGGGGCCAGCGTATCGGAGAAGGAATGGACGCTGCCGGGCGGGATCGTCCTGCCGTTTTCGTTCCGCGTCGGGTACCTTCATAAGACGGTTCTGGGAAACGTGGAACTGACCGAAGCCGAAGCGGCGCAGAACGCTCTTCGCCGTCTTCGATGGATCGTTCGGGAAGCGCTTGCGGAAGGAGAACTAATCCGCGAGGAGATCTCGGGCGGTTTTGATGACGCGGGATATACAGCGACGGCAAAAACCGAATATTTGATAAATATCGCGAAACCCCTTGCATTTACCGTCGGGAACGAGTACAATAAATAGTGGAATAATATAAAAAAGATAGGAGCGATTATGCCCGAAAAAATCGTCACCACGTCATCTGAGGCTGTCACGTCGGTCATCTTCGGCACCTGCGACGAAAACGTCAAGGCGATCGAAGCGAAGTTCGGCGTCCGGATTGCGAACAAAGGCGCGAACCGGAACGGCATCGGCGACACGATCCTCGTTTCGGGATCGGATCCCGAGGGCGTCCGGCTTGCCGCCGAGACGCTTGAATACCTGAAACGAATGACGGCAGACGGAGACACGCTCTCCGAGGGGAGCGTCACCTACGTCATTTCGTCGGTCGAGAGCGGGGAGGCGGAAGACCTCGGCTCTCTTTCGGACGTGATCTGCGTGACCATGAAGGGGAAACCCATCCGTCCGAAGACCGTCGGGCAGAAGAAATACGTCGACGCGATCAGAAAGAACACCGTAACGATAGGCGTCGGTCCTGCCGGTACGGGCAAGACTTTTCTTGCCGTCGCAATGGCGGTCGAGGCGCTCCGCAACAAGAAGGTGTCGCGCATCATCCTGACGCGTCCCGCCGTCGAAGCGGGCGAGAAACTCGGTTTTCTGCCGGGGGATCTGCAGAGCAAGATCGACCCCTATCTCCGTCCCCTCTACGACTCGCTCCACGATATGTTCGGCGCCGAGAACTATCAACGACATCTGGAGCGCAACACCATCGAGATCGCGCCGCTCGCCTATATGCGCGGACGGACGCTTGACGATTCGTTCATTATTCTGGACGAGGCGCAGAACACGACGGCGGAGCAGATGAAGATGTTCTTGACGCGGCTTGGCAACAACTCGCGCATCGTGGTCACGGGAGACCCGAGCCAGACCGACCTGCCCTTCGGAAAGAAGAGCGGACTTGCCGTCGCTACCAAGATCCTGAAAGGGATCGAGGGGATCGCGGTGCACCAGTTCACCGAGCGCGACGTCGTCCGTCACCCGCTGGTGCAGAAGATCATTACGGCGTACGACCGTTACGAACGCGAAAGGAAGAACGAGGGACCGCGGACTTTTTCCGCCCGCCGGTTCTCCGAGAATAAGAAATGATGAAAAAGACCGTTCACTACCGTCCCGAGGGACCTTCGCTGCACGTTGATTTTTCGGGCGTAAACGTTCCCGCAAACGTGGGATTTGCCCTGAAAAGCGCCGTCCGGACCGCGATCGACGCCACCCTGAAGCACGAGGAATTCTTCCGCGACGCGGAGGTCTCGGTCACTTTCTGCGACGACGCGCACATCCGCACCCTGAACGCAGAATACCGCAAAAAGGACGCGCCGACCGACGTTCTCTCCTTCCCGATCTACGAGAAGGGCGAGGCGTATACGACGCCCGACACCCCGGTTCTGCTCGGCGATATCGTGATCTCGCTCGAACGCGCGAAAGAGCAGGGTGAAAAGATAGGGAACTCGCTTGAAGAAGAGGTCTCGTTCCTCTCGGTCCACTCGACGCTGCATCTTCTCGGTTACGATCATGAGACGTCGCAGGCGGACGAGGACGAGATGTTCTCGCGTCAAAAAGAGATCGTTGACGCGATCCGTTCCGGCGAATGGGACGGCTAACGAGTGATAAGGAAGGTAAAGAATGAAAAGAACGGCGTTTATTGCCATCGTCGGGCGCCCGAACGTGGGGAAATCNCCGCAGACGACGCGCAACCGCATTACCGGGATCCATACGGTCGGGGAAGACCAGTTCGTTTTTCTCGATACGCCCGGCGTACACCGTCCCCGGACCAAACTCGGAGATTATATGGTCAAGACCGCGACCGGTGCACTCGGGGATTCCGACGCGGCGATCCTGGTCGTTGAGCCGCGCGGCGCCGTCGGGGAGATCGAAGACGAGATCATTCGCCGGATCGAGGGTTCCAAAACCCCGTCGATCCTCGTGATCAATAAGGAAGACACCGTCAACGCGCCCGAGATTGCGAAGACCATCGAGGCGTACGCAGCCCGTCACGATTTCGACGCCGTGGTTCCGATCTCGGCGAAGAACAAGCGCGGGATTGATGCCGTTCTCTCGGAATGCGAACGGTATCTGACCGAAAGCGTCTGGTTCTTCCCGGAGGATCAGATCACCGATATGCCCGAACGGCAGATCGCCGCCGAGATCATCCGCGAAAAACTGCTCCGTACGCTCGAAGAGGAGATCCCGCACGGGATCGCCGTCACCATTGAGGAGTTCTCCGAAAAGAAAGATATCGTCCGTATCCGCGCCGAGATCTTCTGCGAAAAGCAGAGCCACAAGGGCATCATCATCGGCAAGAACGGCGCGACCCTGAAAACGGTCGGCTCCCACGCGCGTGAAGACCTGGAACGCTTTCTCGGCGTGAAGGTGTTCCTCGATCTGTGGGTGAAGGTCAAGGAGAACTGGCGCGACCGCTCTTCGCTGCTCTCCAACTTCGGCTATAAGGAAGACGGACAATGACGCTGACCGAAGTCAAGGCGCTCGTCATCCGGACGATCGACCTTTCGGAATCCGACCGCCTGATCCGCCTGTATTCCGACCGCTTCGGCATCGTTTCGGCGTACGCGAACAACAGCCGTTCGCTGAAAAGCAGGTATATGGCGGCGGCGCAACTCTTCTGCTACGGGAACTACGTTCTCTACCAGAAGGGGGACAAGTTCTGGGTGCGCGAGGTCGAACTCGAAAACAACTTTTTCGGGCTCCGCTCTTCGATCACCAAGACAGCGCTCGGCTCGTATTTCTGCGATATCCTCTCCGAGGCGGGCACGACCGATCCGGACGTTTCGCTTCTGCGCCTGATCCTGAATTGCCTTTACGCGCTCGAAAAGGATCTTGCGCCCGAAGCCAAGATCAAACTCTGCTTTGAGATGCGCTGCGCCGCGGCGCTCGGGTTTATGCCCGATCTCACGGGGTGCTCGGAGTGCGGGAACGACGAAGGGGAACTTTACCTCGACGTGCTCGGCGGGACCTGCACCTGTAAGGATTGCCGCGAATACGCCGCGTCGGTGCGTCAGGAAGGCATGGTCATCACCGAGGGGGAAGAGGAACGCAGACCCGTCCTGATCCTCTCGCCCGGCGTCCGCGCGGCGCTCCGCTACGTGATGGAATGTCCGATCGAACGCATCTTTTCCTTTCGCGTTTCGGACGCCGACGAAGCGGCGCTTTCGGTCGCGGCGGAACAGTATCTGCTGCATCACCTCGGACGCGGGTTCGACACGTTGAAATTCTATAAGGAAGTATCCGGCTAAACCGACGAAGGAGCCGTACAGAATGGCGTTCAGTCAGAAAACCCTTGCGACACTTGAATACGATAAGATCATCGCGGCGCTTGCCGAATGCTGTGCGACCGACGGCGCGCGCGCGATGGCGCTTTCTCTTTTGCCTACCGACGACCCCGATCTCGTCAAACGGCGGCAGGAACGTTGCGCCGCCGCCCGCCGACTGATCGGATCGAAGGGGTATCCGCCCTTTACCGCTCCCGAGGACGTGCTTTCCGCGACCGACCGCGCCGACAAGGGCGCGACGCTCTCGACGGGGGAACTTCTGCATATCTCCGCGCTACTCCATTCGGCGCGCGGGATCCTCGATTATCACAACTCCGACCGCCCCTTCGATACCGCGCTCGACGAACATTTTGCGCGTCTGCAGACCGCGCGTCCGCTTGAAGGCGCGATCGACCGCGCGATCCAGGCGGAAGATATGATCGCCGACGAGGCAAGCCCCGCACTTGCCGACATCCGCCGCAAGATCCGTCAGACCAACAACAAGATCAAGGATATTCTGCAGAGTTATACCGGCAGTACGCGCGCCAGTTATCTGCAGGACAACGTCGTGACCATGCGGAACGGGCGTTACGTGATCCCGGTCAAGGCGGAGTATAAGAACGACGTCAAGGGACTGGTCCACGACACCTCGTCGTCGGGCGCGACGCTATTTGTCGAACCGATGGCGGTGATCGAGGCAAACAACGAACTTCGGACGCTGCAGTCGCGCGAGGACCGAGAGATCGAACGGATCCTTTCGGAACTTTCCGCCGCCGTTTCCGAACAGTCGGGGATCATTCGTCTCGACTATCACACGATCACCGAACTGGCGTTCTACTACGCCGAGGGATCACTTGCCGACAAGATGAAGGCAAATCAGCCGACCGTCGCGGATACCCCCTTGATCGATCTCAAGCGTGCCCGCCATCCCCTGATCGACGCGAACAAGGTCGTTCCGATCGACGTTTCGTTGGGTGAAGACTATGACACGCTGATCATCACAGGGCCGAACACGGGCGGTAAGACCGTAACGCTGAAAACGCTCGGACTTTTCGTCATGATGGCGCAGGCGGGGTTGCAGATCCCGGCGGAGGAGGACTCCCGGATCGGCGTCTTCTCCGACGTTCTGGCGGATATCGGGGACG
>CACYZS010000196.1 GCA_902778985.1 uncultured Ruminococcus sp. | reverse complement strand
GATCGCAACGGCATGAATTGCGATCTCCGATCGCGTGAATTGACGGCGACGCCGTCATGAATTGCAAACTGCGTTTGCGTGAATTGTCGCGCAAGCGCGACGTGAAAGAGTACCGAACGTAGGGGCGGCGTCTTCGACGCCCCGCACACAGAAAAACAAAGCCGCATGGTAACGGCTATAGAACCGCAAAACGGCGAGCGCACTCGCCGTTTTGCTTTATTTTTTCCTTAATGAAGTTCTTTGCTCCACTTTCTTACAAGAAAGTGGACGTCCCCCGTTCCGGTTACTCGGTCAAACGGGCAAGGGTGGGAAGACGGGGTTCGACGTCTTGGACAAGGGCGAACTGGGTACGGGCGCGGGCGAGGTTATGGTCGGGGCGGTTGGTTTTGAAGTACACGTCGCCAGAGAGATAGTCGGTTAAGAACCGGACGCCGCACTCCAGGGTGATCAGCCGGATCGACGCGGGCAGGAGTTCGCGTTCGCGCGGGGCGAGATCGTTGCCGAACTCTTCGAGGAACCCGCGGGTAAACGCGGCGATATTCTCCTGCAGGAAACAGATCTTGGAGAGGTCGGTCTCGTCCTCCGACGCGCTCGAAGCGGCGAACCGCAGCGCGTCGCCGTAATCGTAGAGCAGAGACCCCGGCATCACGGTGTCCAGATCGATCAGGGCGATACAGTCGCCGGTCGTTTTGTCGAAGAGGAAATTGTTCAGTTTGGTGTCGTTGTGGGTCACGCGGAGCGGGATCTCCCCGGAGGCGAGCCCGTCGACGATCACCCCGCACCCGTCCTCGCGGGAGAGGGCGAATTCGATCTCCCGGGCGACCGACGCAACGCGCCCGACCGGGTCGGACGCGATCGCGGCTTTCAACTGTTCAAAGCGCGCGCGGGTATCGTGAAAACGCGGGATCACCTCGTGGAGCGCGTCGGCGGGGAAGCCCTCGAGCCGGTGCAAAAACCGCCCGAACGTCTTCGCCGCCGCGTATAGCGCGCCGGGATCGGCGACGTCAGGCGAAACGGCGCCCGGGATCAGGCGGGTGAGCCGATAGTATTCACCGTCAACCAATACGTAGGGAAGCCCGGTTTCGCGGTCGGGGATCAGGGTCAGCGTCTCGCGTTCGGGATCCCCGCCGTCGAGCGCGATCTTCTCTTTCAGGTAGGCGGTCACGCGCGCCACGTTCTCGATCACCAGATCGGGACGCGGAAAAACGGCGCGGTTGATCCGCTGCAAAACCGTCGGCGGATTCGTCCCCGCGAGATAGGTGCCGTTGATGTGTCCGCGCCCGAACGGTTCGATCGGGGGGCGGTCGCCAAAATCGACGGCAAATCGGGACAAAACCGAAAGAAGCGCGGCGTCGTCAGGCACGGTATTTCCCCTCCGCGATCATCCGCGTGATCGCCTCGCGGAGCGACGCGGCGTCCTCGCGGTAGGTGACGCCGTACCACTTCTCCGAGGTGTCAAGCACCTTCACCGAGAGCGAACCGTCGCGGATCGCGCCGTCCACCACGCCCGGAAGATAGAGTTCGTCCTTGATCGGGTCCTTCATCGCGGGCAGGAACGCACGCAGGTCGCGGTCGAGCCGGTCGGTGAAGTCGGGACGGAACCCCCACATATTCATCGAAACCACCGTGTCGAGCGGCACGCCGCTGTTTCTGTCCAGCCCGAAGCGCTCCTCGATCCCGACGAGCAGCCCGTTTTTCACCGTGCAGACGCCGCGGTTGACCGTCCCGGTCTCCGAGAGCGTGTTCCCGAGCCGGTAGCCGACCATGCACGCCGAGAGGTCGGGCGAGGTCAGCGCGCCGTAGAGCACGCCGAACGAACCGCCGCCGTAAAAGTCGTCGGAATTGATCACGGCAAAGGGCGTGTCGAGGTGTTCCCGCGCGCACCAGACGGCGTGCGCCGTGCCGAGGGGACGGGTGCGCTCGGCCGTTACCGAGAACCCGGCGGGCAGAACGTCGTTTTCCTGCAAGGCGTAGCGCACGTCGAGCAGTTTTTCGATCCGGCGCCCGACCGTCTCCCGGAAATCCGCGAGCATCGACCGACGCAGAACGATCACCGCCCGTCCGAAGCCGGCGGACGCGGCGTCGTATACCGAATAGTCGAGAATGGTCTCTCCGTTCGGGCCGAAGGGCTCGATCTGTTTGAGCCCGCCGAAGCGGCTGCCCATTCCCGCCGCCATCACCAGAAGCGTGACCGTCTTTTTCGTCATACCGTTCTCCTTTGAATAGGTCGCGGCGACCGGGTTTGCCGTCGCCGTCTTTTTGGACAGTATAGCGCATTTTGCGTCGATTGTCAACCGATCGCCCCGAAAACAAGCGCGATCTGCGCCAAAGATTGCAATTCTTGCCGTTCCGGATCGAGAGCAAAAATGTTTTTGCAAGGCAGGGTGAACAACCGGGGACGGCACGCTTTGTGGATTGTGCCGATTTTCGGACGGGGGCGCGTCGGACGATTGCTTTTTTCCTCATTTTATAGTATAGTAAAGTTACGGGAAGGAAAAACCGCCCGTCCGCACCCCTACGCGGAACACTACGAGTGACAAAGAAAACCGGAAAGGACGAAAGCAAAATGAAAAGATTGCTCGCGTTTCTGCTTCTTCTCGTGATGACGGCGCTTGTGTTCGCCTCTTGCGGGAAGGACAAGACCACCGACGCGACGACAGGCAACGCTACGACCGCCGCCCCCGCGACGAGCTTCAGTTGAGTGCCTACGGCGACGCGGAAAAGGTGTCCAAGAACGACAAGTACGTCGCGGGACCGGACACCGTCACGGCGACCACCCCCTCGATCGAGCAGATGGTCTACGCACGCAACAACGCCGCGAACGAACGGCTCGGGACCACCGTCTCCTACGTCTACTGGAGCGACCTCGGGTGGGACAAGCAGTGGGGACGGATCGAGACCCTGGTTTCGGGACACGATCCCGAAGCCCCCGATCTGTTCGTCGATATGGTCTTCGACCTCGGCGTCGCCACGACGAAGAGTCTGCTCAAAGATCTTTGGTCGATCCCCGGCTCGTACTTTGATTTCGAGTCCAAGGGCTGGATGAACGAATGGATGGAGAGTATGTCGCTGACCGGCGACCGCGCCTACATTATGGCGGGCGACTACTTCCTCGACGTGCTGCGCGCGATGGGCGTTCTTCCTTTCAATATGACCATGATGGACGCCAACGGCAACGTTCTGGCACCGGCGATCCTTGCCGAGGACGAGACGCTTGGGACGGACGAAACCCTGTCGGCGCGTTTCTTCGATTACGTCGAGACCAAGAAATGGACCTGGGACACGCTGACCAAACTCTCGGCGGCGATCTGGGAGGACACGGACAACAGCGGCGACGACACGATCGCCGACCGGCTCGGCTTCCTCGGCTCCGGACGGACGAATATGTCGAGTTCGCTCTACCTCTACGCCAACAGCGACGATCTGTTCAGAGTCGTCGACGCGATCGAAGATCCGAACAGCGAATACAACGGCAAACGCTGGATCTACTATCCCGAATCCGCCGGCGTTCTGGGCGACATCTTCGACGCGATCAAGACGCTGTTCGACGGCGCGGGAACGATGGCTCCGAACTTCCCGAACGAGGGCGCGACGCCCACAGAACCCGGCCTTGCCTACCACTGGATCAAGTTCGGAGAGGGCGGAACGCTCTTTGCCGGCGCCTGCGTGCTCGGCGCGCTTGAAGACGACGCGTTCCAGCAGATGACCGACCTCTACTCGGTGGTGCCGATCCCGAAACTCACCGTTGACGCGAATTACAACACCGTTATCCACAACGTCGGCGACGCCGGCGCAATCAACGTCAACACGAACCCCGACAAGGCGAAGGCGCTCTCGGCGTTTTTGCAGTACTGCACCGAGAACTCCGGCAAGATCCGCGACGAATTCCTGCAGATCGTGACCAAATACCGTACCACGACCTACAACCAGGGGACCGACCGGATGCTCGAGATCATCTACGACAGCGTCATCAACGGTCGCGACAAGTCGATCGAAGACATCATGCGCAAGGGCGGCGACGCGA
>CACYZS010000195.1 GCA_902778985.1 uncultured Ruminococcus sp. | reverse complement strand
CGTGCGCCTGTCTTCTTCTTACGGTCGCCGTGGTCTGCTTCAGCCGCGTCGGTCTGTTCGCCCCGAAGGGTGCGAAGATGAAGGGCGGGAGCGATCATTATTCCGATCAGACCGGCGCGCAGCAAACCGCCGCCGGGACCGATCAGTGGGCTCCGCCTGAGCCGAACTACGACTATTCCCTATCGGTGGTCGACGGTCGGAACTATCTGAACTTCGACGACGGCGGGTACGAGGCAAATCCAGACCTCGTAGGCATCGTGTACTTTGATACGGTCGACGAGATGGTCACCGCCATCCGGACGAACTCCCTCTCCTCCTGGCAGTGCGAGATCATCCGCAGCGTGTTTCCACGGGATGAAAACGGGATCCGGATCATCGACGTCGATCACGTCTACGACGCCGTGCTGCCCGACGGTCTATTCTTCAACTACGTCGGCTGGGAGGGACCGTCCTACGTCTTTGATCTCAGCGGTCAAGACAGCGTTCGGGGAAGTCTTCGCGTCCTGACGAAGGAGGACTACGCGGAGGTGTACGCCTACGACGAGACGCTCTTCGACCGGGCGAACCTCACCGTGATCTCACGCGAACACGACGCCGAAAGGGACGCGGAGGTCGTGCTCTATGGGACGCCGTCCGGAACCTATCAGACGATCCGCTACACGCTTCCGAACGGCGTGACCGTGGTAGAGACCTATTTCGCGCCGGAAGGGACGTCTTCCGCGATACCCGTTACGGTCAAACTGTACGGCGAAACCGACGCCGCCGCGTTCTACGCGACACTTTACGGACTGACCGAACGCCCGACCGTCGAATGGCTCTCGCGATTCGGTCTGACCGAGAGATGACGCGACACGAAAGGAGGTCAAGATGAAAAAAGCAATCGCCGCGATCCTTTTGCTCTGTCTTACGGTCCTGCTTTTCGCCTGTTCCGGAAACGGCAAAAAAGCGAAGACCGACGCTCCCGGATACAGCGGGCAAACCGAACACGTCGAATACGTCGCCCAACCCTTGTCCTACGACGCAAACGCACGGGTCGTCCCGGGCGACTATCACGCCCTGCATTTCCCATCGGGGATGGGCAAAGCCTTGACCTATACGAAAAATGGCGCGACGGACAAAACCGTCACCCTGTTCGGGCAAAAATACCTGCTCAACTATCGCCAGACGATCATACCCGCGGGCGGGTATTACGAGATCGATTCCTACGTCACCTACAATAAGCACGTGTTGATCCGCCCGGATACGGGGAAGGTCGTATCCTTCGATACCGTCCCGTCCTACGCGAAGGACTACGTTTCTCCGGTTCGGGAGGGCGCAACGGAGGAGGAGTACCTCGCGTACGCGAAGTCGATTTTGAACGACGTCGCGGGCGTCCCGACCGAAGGTTGGGAAGCGACGGTCAGGATCACGTCGACCAAATATGCAAACGAGCGCGGCTATTTCGTTCTAAGAAACGGCACGGTCCTCTCTCTTGCGGAAGAGGACTACGAAGCGACGGTCGGGAGCCGCGTCTCCGTCACTTTTACGAAGAAGATCGGCGCGTTCGAGCGGTTCGACAAAATGTCGGTCGAGATGACCGGGGCGGGCGAGATCGTTTCGTTCAACGCGCGGAATTTTGACGAAGCGTTCGCTCCCTTCGTCGCCCTCACGCCCGACCGGACGCAGATCGAGCAGGGGGCGTGGTCGATCGCACGCTCGTTTGAGAGCGGCGATAGTCACGGCACCATCCAAAAAATCGAGATGTTTGTTTACGACAAAACGCTATGGGCGCACGTTTTCATACTGTTTTCGGACGGTATTGGGGACGCAGGCGCCACGTTCTACGTCGAGGTCGCGAAGATCGAAGAATGATCCCGCGAAACCGAAAGGAGAACCGATGAAAAAGGTTGCCATATTCATTTTGCTTCTGGCGTTCACCCTTACCGCCTGTTCGTGCGGCACCCGCATCCTCTGCGGCGGTCCCCCTCGCGCCGTGCCGCAGACGTCCTTTCATTCGCTCACGTTCGGAATGACCTATTCCGACGTCGACCGTCTCACGACCGAACATCTGGTCGAGGGATACTACGTGTTCACCAAAAACGCGGAAGGCGACGCGGTCATCGGGCGGTTCGATCCCGACACGCTGAAGATCGCCAGGATCACCGAGTACCCCGCCGTGACGGGCGACGCCGACGCGTTTGCTTCCCTTACCCCCGGCATGACCGTCTACGAGGTGGTACGCACCGTCGGGCTTCCGCTCGGATCCCGCACCTTCGGGCTCAACACGCTCGATTTCGCCTGCTCCGACGGGGGTGAATACCGCGTCACGTGGAACGACGATATGACCGTGCTCGCGGTCGCCCCCGTACCGGACTGACTTTTTCCCCGCTTTTTCCCGCCGGGTCCGCCCGGCGGGATTTTTTTCGAGCGGGGGGTGGCGTTTTGTTCCGAAACGTGGTATAATAGATAGGTAGGCGTTTTTTCGAACCGAAAAAACGCAGAAGGAAACCAAAAAACCACGCGAGGAAGGTCGGCTATGCGCGAGATCGTGATCCGGGGCGCCCGGGAAAACAACCTGAAAAATATCTCGCTGACGATCCCGAGAGAGAAACTGGTGGTGTTCACCGGTCTTTCGGGGTCGGGCAAGTCGTCGCTTGCCTTCGACACCCTGCACGCCGAGGGGCATCGGCGGTTCGTCGAGTCGCTCTCGTCCTACGCGCGGATGTTCTTGGGTCAGATGGACAAGCCCGACGTGGATATGATCGAGGG
>CACYZS010000194.1 GCA_902778985.1 uncultured Ruminococcus sp. | reverse complement strand
GCGCGGGCTCTACGCGCTGCTTGAGGACCGCAAGGCGAAACTGCCCGAGGGGTCGTACACCACCTACCTGTTCCAGAAGGGGATCGACAAGATCTTAAAGAAGGGCGGGGAAGAGTCGACCGAGGTCATCATCGCAGGCAAGGCGAACGACAAAGCCGAGACCATCTACGAACTCGCCGATCTTGCCTACCACGCGATGGTGCTGATGGTGCAGATGGGGATCACGGTGGACGACGTGCACAAGGAACTGGCGTCGCGCCACATCATCGATCATAAAGTAAAGCAAGAAAAAATGGTTTGAGGACGACGGGCGGATACAGGAACCCCCAACGCTCGCAAGCTCACGCCGGGGAACCCCTACAGCGCAGACCGAAAAACAAAAAGGATTATTTTTAATGCGTTAAGGCTTTTTGCTCTGCTTGAAAACCCCGCACAGTAAAATGCAATAGATGTTGAAACCCGCTCGCGTTTGCGAGCGGGTTCCTTCTTTTGATTTGAATTCGTTTTTCTATCCGCGTTCTCTAACTCTCGGCGTATGAAAATACGCCTTCGGCGCGAGAACGCGAATTCTGCATCTGCCTCCGCCCGCCGGATAGCAGGGCTGGCGCGGGTAGGTCGAAAAGATACCGATCGTGCGGTTTACTCGAGAAAGTTCAGATAGATCTGAAGGTACATAAAACCGTAACACGTGAAGAGCAGAGCACAGTACACGACGCCGGCGAGCGCGACGAAAAAGCCGATCCTGCCGAGCACGACTTTGCGGCCTTCTTCACGCAGGAGTTTGGTGCCGCGGCTTCCGAGAACCATGCCGACCACGCCGACGGGTACCCCGAGAAGCGTGATGAACAGGGCGATCGGTTCAATGGCGGCGAGGAAGATCCCGCCGAAAAAGCCGGTCAGGATGCCGTAATAGATCTGTTCGATGGGAACGGCGAAACAGAACGAAGCGGCGATTTCGCCGAAGACGATCGCCGTGATCGACAGTTTCTTGCCTCTTGATTTCTTGACTTCCGGTGCCTGTACCGGGGTGATTTGCTCGTTCATAACGTGCTCCTTTCTGGTTTGAACATTGACGATCCGGGGCGTTTTGATCTGCCAACTCCGGTCATTCTTCCAACCCCATCATCGAACTCCAAACGTCGGACTCTGCGATAACGAGTGTGATCTGATACGCGCAGATGATAAGACCGACGAGCGAAAGAACGAAACCGATTTTTGCAAGGGTGACAGGTAAACCGGCGGCGCGCGACCGACGGATGCCGCGTTTCCCGAGGTTGAGACCGACGATACCGGATGCGAGCCCGAAGGGCGCCGGGATCAGGAAAGCCGGATGAAGGTAGAAGATAAGGAAAAAACCGCCGAACCCGCGCGTCGCGATGGCGAACGCCAGATGACCGGCGATGCCGCCGAGAGTACAAAAAAGGGAGAAACCGCCGAGTATGACGGAGGCAAGCGAGCGTTTCCTCACGCTCTCGGGTTTGACTTCCGGCTCCGCAGCCGGGACGGGTTGATCGTACATACCGTGCTCCTTTCTGTTTGAAAACCTCAAAAACAGTTTGAATGAGAGCGGTTTGTAACCTTATTATACCATACGGGGAAAAAGATGTCAACTCGTGCCGTTTGCATACCGACGGTCGAAAAACGTCTTGACAAGCGGCTCAAAAAAGAATATACTTAATGTAAAGCCAAACTCGAAAGGGGTACGAAAATGGATACTGTTCTGAACAAACTCAACGGTTTCAAGAAGATCATTTACTTTGTTCTCTGCGGACTGTACGCACTGCTTTACTTCTGCACGTTCATCTATTACGTGACGAACGACGCCGGGATCGGGAATACCTTTGCCCAACTGACGACCGGCTTCGGCGTCTGTGCGATCCTCACCCTCGGGCTGCTCGGGATCATTTTGAAAAAGGAGAAACTCTCCTCGCTCGCTTTCGCTCTGATCCTCGGCACCGCCATCTACGGTCTGATCGCCGGGTTCTTTTCCGGGATGCAGGTCTTCGACTACTTTGACTATTACGGGACCACCGCGATCCTCTACTACGTGTTCGCGTTCCTGACCGACGCTGTCGGGACGGCGTTCGCCGTGTTCGCCGTGCTGACCTGGCTGATCGGGCGCGAGGCGCTCCGGAAGGTCGCCGGCATCATCGGGATCGTTTGGATCGGCATGACCTGCCTGATGATCATCTTTACGATCATCGTGGTCGCGGACGGCTGGGGCTGGACGAATATCATCGAGGCGTTCTACGACGTCGCACGGAATACCTTCGTGGTCGTTTTGGCGACCACCGGCGTTCTGCAGTATGCCGAGGTCGCGGCGAAGAAGGCGGAGAAAACCGCCGCTCCTGCGGAAAAGAAAGCCGAAGAGCAGCCCGCCGAAACGGCTGCCGACTGACCCCTTGCAAATCCGGCGCCCCCGAATTCCGGGGGCGCCTCTTTCAATTTGAAAAACGGAAATTTTAACGACCGCCCCCCTGCGTGGGACGGCGGGACGAAAGGGAAGAGTATGGAAACTGAAAACAGGAAAACGATCGTCGTCACCGGGGGCAGCGACGGGATCGGCGCCGCCGCGGCGCGGGCGCTGGTCAAAGAGGGGCATCGCGTGATCCTCGTCGGACGCAATCCCGAAAAAACCAAGAGGATAGCCGACGAACTCGGCTGCCCGTTCCACCTTGCCGATTACGCCAAACTTTCCGACGTCGTGCGGCTCGCGGGGGAGTTGAACGCCTACGAAAAGATCGACGTTCTGGCGAACAACG
>CACYZS010000193.1:2799-5486 GCA_902778985.1 uncultured Ruminococcus sp. | reverse complement strand
CGCGTTCGGTCGCGGGATCGGGAACCGTCCCGCGTTCCAAGAGGTATCGGAGCGTGAACTCCAGAACCGTCAGAACGAACAGGTCGAGGTGACGCAGCCGATCGTTCGGATCGGCGGGCAGGAGTTCCCAGAACTTTTGCCGTGCCGTCTGACAGTATTGCCAGGGGCGGTTCGGTTCGATAAAATCGGCAAGGAAAAGCAGTTTTTCAAAAACGGTCATCTTCTCCGCACCGGTCGTATGTTTGTAAATTGCAGAGATAATTTCGGGCAGAGCGTACTCTTTGTATGATTTTGGGATCAGGTACGACGCGGCGTGTCCGTGTAGGATCGCGGGCGAGTTGATCGCCGTTTCCAGTTCCGGATCACCGTTTTCCCGGCAGATCGCGATCTGCTCGTCTACGGTCAGTTCTTTCGCCACGTCGTGCAACAGCGCCGCCGCGCGGAGTTCGTCGATCCTGTCGGGCAGGTAGATCTTTCCCATTCGGACGATCTCTTCTTCCACGCCTTCGGTGTGGCGGAAACGTTTCTCAGACAGGGTTGCCCTGACCGCGTCGGAGAGCGTCCGGAGTTCTTGTTCGTTAAACATGGTAGAGGTTCTCTTTTTCGATATAGTTGCGGACGTCGTCGTCGAGCCAGAGCGAAACGTCCTCTCCCGCCCCGATCTTCTCGCGCAGAAAGGTGGACGAAACTTCAACGACGGGGTTGTCAAGAAAACGGATATCCCCACCGTACTCCGAGAGCAGACGCTTTCGCGTTCTTTCCATTTGTTCCCCGATTTCCCGGTCGTTTACACGCCCTGCCGCGACGATCGTCGCAAGGCGCAGGATCTCGTCGGGACGACGCCACGAACCGAGCGTCAGGAACATATCGGAACCCATCAAAAGATAGAGTTCCCGATCCGGCGCGGAAAGTTCGGTAAGCGTCAGATACGTGTAACTGGTTCCGCCCCGTTTCAGTTCGATCTCCGAAACCTCGCAGCCGGGTATTCCGGCAAAGGCGAGTTTGCACATCTCTGCGCGGTGTTTACCCGGAAGGATCTCCGTTCCCTCTTTGTTCGGCGGAACGGACGCCGGAACGATCAGCAGTGCGTCGAGGTCAAACTCTTTCTTGAAACAGGAGGCGGCGTTGACGTGTCCTTTGTGCGGTGGCGAGAAGGTCCCGCCGAATATCCCGACTCTCATCGCGGCAAAACGATCCGATCGGGCGCGTTCTCCTTCCTCTTCGTCTCGGACGGACGGTAAAGGACGAACTTATACCCGATCACCGACACGACGTCGGCGCCGCATCCTTCGGCAACGATCCCCGCCGCTTCGCGAACCGATTGCGGACAGGATTCGAGCACGTGCAGTTTGATCAGTTCCCGCGCCTCGAGCGCGTTTCCGATCTGTTTGATCTGCTCTTCGTCGCCCGCGCCGTTCTTCCCGATTTGAAAGATGGGTTCGAGCGGGTTGGCAAGACCGCGCAGATAGGCTCTTTGTTTGCTTGTGATCATGGATTGTTTCCTTTCAGGCGTTTGGCAAGTTCCTCTGCGGCAAGACGCACGGCGCGTCCCCTGTGGCTGACGGCGTTCTTTTCATCGGGTAGCGCGCGCCCGAACGATTTCTGCAAGTCAAGCGACCAGAACAGAGGATCGTAGCCGAAGCCGCCTTCCCCGTCGTATTCATATAGGATCAGCCCTTCGGTGGTCCCGCGCACGGTGAAACTCTCACCGTCGGGAAGCACGCAGGCGATGGCGACGGCGTAGCGCGCCGTCCGTTTCTCTTTCGGCACGTCCTTCAGTTTCGCGAGGAGCAAAGCGTTGTTCGCCTCGTCGTCACCGTGACCGCCTGCAAAACGAGCCGAGTAGATCCCGGGAGCGCCCCCGAGCGCGTCGACCTCGATGCCCGAATCGTCGGCAAGCGTGATATACCCGGTCGCGGCGCCCGCCTTCGCCTTGATCATGGCGTTCTCTTCAAAGGTCGATCCGTTTTCCTCGACGTCGTCTTTGATCCCGACGTCGTCGAGCGTCAGCAGTTCGATCTCACCGAGCGTGTCGCGGTATTCCGAGAGGATGCGCGCGACCTCGCGCGCCTTATTCTTGTTTCTGGTTGCAAGCAGGATCTTCATTCGTCGTCCCCCGTGCCGAAGAGCGCCTCGGCGAACTCGTCGGGATCAAAGGGCTTCATATCGTCGATGCCTTCCCCGACGCCGACGAATTTGACGGGGATATCGAGTTCGCGACGGATCGACAAAATGATGCCGCCCTTCGCGGTTCCGTCGAGTTTGGTCAGGATCAAACCGGTGATCTCTGCCGCCTCTTTGAACTCGCGCGCCTGGATCACGGCGTTCTGTCCCGTCGTCGCGTCGAGGACCAACAGGTTCTCTCTGTCCGCGTCGGGCAGTTCACGCGCGATCACGCGGTTGATCTTCGCGAGTTCGTCCATCAGGTTCTTCTTGTTGTGGAGACGCCCGGCGGTATCGACGATCACGACGTCGGCTCCCCGGCTCTTCGCCGCTTGAATGGTATCGAAGACCACGGCGGCGGGATCGGCGCCCGCGCCCTGACGGATCAGGTCGACGCCCGCGCGTTCGCACCAGACCGCGAGTTGCTCGGCAGCCGCGGCGCGGAAGGTGTCTGCCGCCGCAACGATGACCTTTTTCTTTTGGCTTTTCAGTTCCGCAGCCATCTTGCCGATCGAGGTGGTCTT
>CACYZS010000193.1:0-2767 GCA_902778985.1 uncultured Ruminococcus sp. | reverse complement strand
GTAAAGGATCTTCTTGATCTCTTCAGGCTCCTTGATCTTTTCTTCCTTGACCTTTTCACGCAGAGCGTCAAGCAGTTCTTCGGTTGTCTCGACGCCGACGTCGGAGGTGATCAGCAGTTCTTCAAGTTCGTCGAACAGATCCTCGTCCACGCGGCGAAACCGCTTGAACAGATCCTCGATCCCGCCGAAAAGCGCCTTTTTGGTTTTGGAAAGCCCCGCTTTCAGTTTCTCAAAGAACCCCATCGAATAACTCCTTCTGTTTGCTTTCGATCTCGGCAACGTCAAGCGGAATGACCTTGGAAACGCCCCTGTCCGGCATCGTAACGCCGTACAGACGGTCTGCGATCTCCATGGTCCCGCGACGGTGGGTGATCAGAATGAACTGCGTTTCCGGGAAGGAACGCTTGATGTATTCGCCGAGACGGTAGACGTTGACTTCGTCAAGCGCCGCCTCGATCTCGTCCAGGATGCTGAACGGCGTCGGATTGACCTTCAGAATCGAGAACAGGAGCGCGATCGCGACGAACGTTTGCTCGCCGCCCGAGAGCAGCGCCATATTCTTGATGATCTTGCCGGGAGGCGCCGCCTTGATCTCGATCCCGCTGTTCAGTACGTCTTCGGGATCGGTGAGCGAGATCTCGGCGGAACCGCCGCCGAACAGGTCGCGGAACACGACGCCGAAATTCTCGTTGATCTGATTGAAGACCTCGAGGAATGTACGCTTCATTTCGGCTTCGAGTTTGGAAATGACGTTCAAAATCTCCTTGTAAGAGGTTTCGAGGTCGTCGAGTTGCGCCTTGTTGGTCTCGTACTCTTCCTTCACCGCGTCGTACTCCATCACGGCGCCGGGGTTGACCGGACCGATACTCTTGAGGATTCCGCGGATGCTGGTCAACCGGGCGGCGAGTTCCGCGCGGTTCTCTTTGGTGACGGGCGGATAGTCGAGCGCGATCGCCTCTTCGTAGGAGATCTCGTATTCCTGCCAGAGCCGGGATCCGAGCCGCTCCTGTTCGGCGAGCAATTCGTCGCGTTTGCTGCCGTCGTTGACGTTGGCGCGGTAGCAAAGTTCCTTTTCGCCCATCTTGTTCTTGATCTTCTGTCGCAGTTCGTTGATACGGATATCGTAGGTCTGAATATCCGTGTCCACGCCGTCGCGGCTTCCGATCACTTGCAAAAGTTCCGCCTCAACGTTCTCGCGGTCCTGACGGTTCTGCTCCGCCTCGGCGTGCAGTTCTTCGATCCTTTTTTCGAATCCGGCGATCAGCGACTTCTGCCCTTCGATCTCGGATTCTGCGGAAACGTCGCGCTCGGAGAGCGAGCGAAGCATCTGGTCGACCGCCTCGATATCCTTCGCCGTTTCGGCAATGACCAGGTTCAGGCGGTTGATCTCTTCGGTCAGGTCGTTCTTCTTATCGTCGACCGCGTTGCGCTCGATATGGTAGGCGTTGCGTTCATTATTCAGCCGTTCCGCCTTCGCTTCCGCCGCTTCGAGGTTTTCCTGCAGGCGTTTGCGCTCGTTCAGGCTTTCCTCGCGGGAGGAACGCAGCGTTTCGAGATCGGCACGCAGTTTTTCGAGCAGACGTTCGTTTGCCTCAAGGTTGGCGTTCGCGCGGTCGAGGTCGGCAAACTGCGTCCGCGACATGGTGAGCAACAGATCCTTGTTCTGTTCAAGGTCTTTCAGCGTCTGGCGCTTGGCGGACAGATCCGCCTCGACGTCGGCAAGTTCCTCTTCGAGTCTCTTGATGGTCTTTCCCTGTTCCTTGGCGTCTTCCTTCAGTTTCTCGATATCCGAGGTGCGCGAAAGGATCCCGGACGTTCTGACCGAACCGCCGGTGATCGCGCCGCCGGCGTTGATGATCTGTCCGTCCAACGTCACGATACGCACGCGCGAGCGTAACGCGTGGGAGCATGCGAGCGCATGCTCGAGTGTATCGAAGACCACGGTGCGCGACAGATACCAGCCGACGATCTCACGGAAAGCGTCGTCCGAACGTACGACGCGGTCGGCACGGTCGATATATCCGGTGTAGGACGCCGCCTGACGGACCTCTTCGGTCTCGGACTGCGCCTTGATGGTCGAAACGGCAAGGAAGGTCGCACGACCGGCGTTATTCTTCTGCAGATGGCGAATAACCGCCTTCGCGGTCTCGTCTTCGTCCACGACGATATTCTGGATATTCCCGCCGAGCGCCGTCTCGATCGCGACGTGATATTTCTCGTCCATCGAGATCAGTTTCGAGAGCGGACCGTAGATGGTGCCGAAGTACGACTTTCCGAAATCCATCGTGCCCTTTTCGTACTCGGTCATGATGAATTGGACGGTCGCGCCGTACCCTTGAAAATGCAGTTCAAGGTTCTCAAGCGATTTTGCCTTTTCGAGCGTCGCGGTCTGCTTGACGTAGGCGTCGTTCAGTTTTGATTTGATCTCGTCGCGGTCGGTTTCCAGGTCGGAAACGTCCTGCGAAAGTTCGCCGACCGAGGCGTCGATCTCGCCGATCTTGGTTCGGAACTGAGACGCGGCTTCATCGCACCTTTCGGCTTCTGCCTTGAGTTTTCCTTCCGTTTCTTCATACTTTTGGATTTCGGAAAGCATGGTCTCATCCTGCGAACCCGCGGATTGCTCCGCCTTTTGCAGGATCTCGATGCGCGCGCGAAAGTCGACCGCCTGACCTTTCGTGTCGTTCAGTTCGGTCAGCATCTCTTCGAGTTTGAGATCCATTTCGGAGAGGCGTTCGGTCGTCTCTTCCAGGGTCTTGACCGTTTCGTT
>CACYZS010000192.1 GCA_902778985.1 uncultured Ruminococcus sp. | reverse complement strand
GTCCCAGATGCCGAAATCGCTGGCGTAAGCGCCGGTGAAGATCTCGCGAATGAACTTCGCGCCGGTCGCGGCGGCAAGATCAAGCGACTTCTTCGCGTCCCAGAGGACGTTGACGCCGAACGGGACCTCGATCTCGGACATCAGTTCGCCGACGATACGACCCATCGCGGCGACGGTCTCGCAGCGGACGTCGGTCAGGTACGGAAGGCTGTACTCGTTCGAGAACATGATGGCGTCGACGCCGCCGCGCTGCAGCGCTTTCAGATCCTTGCGGGCGCGGTCGATGGCGTAATCCATTCCCTGTTCACGCTTGAACTGGGGATCGCCGGGCAGAGGAGCGAGGTGGAGCATCGCGATAATGGCTTTCTCGGTTCCGATAACTTCTTTTAACCAACTCATTGTTGTAGTCTCCTTATATACGTTTTATTTGAAATCAAAGGTTAGCGCCGCCCGAGACGTTCATCGCCTCGCCGGTGATGAAGTCGGATTCGGGCAGAACGAAGAACGCGACGGCGTTCGCCACGTCCTCGGGATAGCAGAGGCGTCCGAGCGGGGTGTGGTCAATGTAACTCTGGCGCACCTCTTCGGGGGTGATACCCTTCATCGCGCCTTCCCAGACGATCTCGCGGTCCTGCATGGGGGTTTTCACCCAACCGGGGCAAACGCAGTTGACCGTGATGCCGTTCCCGGCAAGTCCGATCGCCGCCGCCTTGGTGAGACCGAGAACGCCGAATTTGGACGCGGTATAGTGTGCGAGGGTGGGATCGGGTTTGATCGCCGCCATCGAGCAGGTGTTGACGATCCGACCGCCCCGTTTGAGGTAAGGAACGACCGCCTGCATGCAGAGGAAAACGCCCTTCATATTGACGTCGACGTTGAAATCCCATTCCTTTTCGGTGAGTTTTTCAAACGGAGCCATCGAGGACACGCCCGCGTTGCAGCAGACGATGTCGAGCCGACCGTACTTCTTCTGCACTTCGGCAAGCACGGTGTCGATCCCGGCTTTGTCGGTGACGTCAAGTTTGAAACTGCTGTGCGCGGGGTTTCCGGGGTAGGTCACGAGCGACGAGACGGTCACAGCCGCCGCGTCGGCGTTGATATCGGTCGCAACCACGACCGCCCCCATTTTCGCGAGCCGCTGCGCGATCGCGGCGCCCATATTCGGCGCGTGTTCGCCCTGCTGCTTCGGATCGCACCCGACGCCGTAGCCCGCGCCGGTGATAAAGGCAACTTTCCCAAGGATCGGTGTTTCCATTCCCATTTCCTCCGATAATTTCAGTGTTGGGGAGACGGTCCCCGTCCCCCTGTTTTCATTTTATCACCGATGGTCGATCAATGCAAGAATTGTGCGATATAATGAAAAACGAACATTCAATCGAACACGTTTTCCGCTAAAATATGCGAAAACCGTTGCAAATACGTTCGTTTCGTGTTATAATGGGCACAGTCGAAACGAAAGGAGTGCAAAATGGAACTGAACGAACGGCAGCGGGCGATCCTTCTCAAACTGAACGAGACCGGACGGGTGCGCGTCTCCGCCCTTTCGCGCGATCTTTTTTTCAGCGAAATGACCATTCGCCGCGACCTTGAAAAGATGGAGAAAGCCGGGCTTCTCAAACGGACGCACGGCGGCGCGATCGAACACCTCTCCAACTTCGAGTACCCGGTCAACCTGCGTTCAGAGGTCAACAAGGAACAGAAAAAGCACCTCGCCGCACAGGCGAAGCGCTTTCTCTCGGATGGACAATTGATCTTTTTCAACAGTTCGTCGACTCTGGCGTATATCCTTCCCTACCTCGCGAACTACAAGAATATCCGCGTGGTGACCAATTCGGTCTACCTGCTCTCGATCTTGGCGCAGATGCACGTTCCCTGCAGTCTGACCGGCGGGCGGTACGACGAACACGAACAGAGTCTGTCAGGCAGACAGGCGGAAGCGTTCTTAAAGGAGATCAACCCCGATATCGCGTTTCTGTCCTGCGAGGCGCTCTCGGACGACGGGCGCGTCACCGACAGCGACGAAGATCTTGCCGAGATCGCGAAGATCGCCGTCCGCAAATCGAAGGTCTCCATTATGCTGATGGACCGCTCGAAGATCGGCACCATGTGCTCCTACGACGTCTGCAATACCGACCAACTGGACGGCGTGATCCTGTTTTAGTGCGCCAAGGCGCGCGATATGTTGCATGCGTGGCGCGGGGGAAAAGGACGAATGAATTGACGGCTTCGCCGTCGTGAATTGCGTGCAGGCACGCATGAATTGACCTGCGGTCATGAATTGCGCTTCGCGCATTGAGAACGGCGGGACGGCGTTCACGCCGTCCCGCTCGAGTTAGTTTTCTTCCCGGTTTGCTTCGTATTTGCGCTCGAAAAAAGATTTGATCGGATTTTCATAGATATAATTCATTCGTGTTTCATAGTCTTCGCGATCCCGAATTATATGATCGTAATACGACCTCTGAAAGATCCCTTCGCTGAGTTCTTTGCGGCAAAACCGCTTAAACGTAGA
This sequence comes from uncultured Ruminococcus sp., assembly GCA_902778985.1. Taxonomy (GTDB): domain Bacteria; phylum Bacillota; class Clostridia; order Oscillospirales; family CAG-272; genus UBA1740. The sequence goes on along the minus strand of CACYZS010000192.1, from coordinate 268 downwards.
TACGATATGTGGAACGATTTGGTTTGCGGGGGTTGTCTTTTCCGCCTCGTTTTGATTGATGCAAACGATCAGGTGTATATGATCCGGCATAATCACGTAGTAATCGACCGTTGCGTATTCTGTATCATTTATAATGAGATTCTTGTTTGCAAAATATAATTCCCCATTCACAAAGAAACCAAAGATATTGTTATGACGATAGACGCCAAGCATTGCTCCTTCGCCAGAAAGGAAATCGATAGTTGGATCTTTATCGTTAAAGTCATTG
>CACYZS010000191.1 GCA_902778985.1 uncultured Ruminococcus sp. | reverse complement strand
AAGAAAAAAAGGAGAACGACATGGGAAACGAAATGAAAAACGCGCCCGCGACGGTTTTGCTTTCGGGCAGGATCGATTCCGCCAACGCCGCCGAGACAGAGCAGAAGATCACGGCAGAACTCCCGTCGGATCCAACCGTTCCGATCGTCCTCGACGCCGAGAAACTCGAGTACGTCTCCTCGGCAGGGCTTCGCGTGATCCTTCGGCTGAAAAAGACGCACCCCGATCTGTCGGTCGTCAACGTCAGTACCGAGGTCTACGACGTCCTTGAAATGACCGGTTTTACCGAAATGATGGACGTCAAAAAGGCGTACCGCGTCGTTTCGGTCGAGGGGTGCGAGGTCATCGGCGAGGGCGCGAACGGAAAGGTCTACCGCATCGACGGCGACAACGTCGTGAAGACCTACAAGAACGCCGACGCGCTTTCGGAGATTCAACACGAGCGCGAGGTCGCGCGGCTGGCGCTGATCCTCGGCGTTCCGACCGCGATCTCCTACGATATCGTCAAGGTGGGCGACAGTTACGGCTCGGTTTTCGAGTTGCTTGACGCGAAGTCGTTTTCGAAGATCCTGGCGAACGAACCCGACCGCTTCGACTGGTGCGTCTCGGAATACGTCCGGATGCTGAAAACCATTCACGCGGTCACGGTCCCCGAGGGGAAATTGCCCTCGATCAAACGGAAGATCGTCGCCGCCGTCGGGCGGATCGTCGGTATCCTGCCGGACGGGCTGGGCGAAAAACTGCTGAAAATGACCGAAGAGATCCCCGAATGCGACCGTATGATCCACGGCGACTATCACACGAAGAACATCGTGCTTGCCGGCGACGAGGTGCTGGTGATCGATATGGACACCCTGTCGGTCGGACACCCGATCTTTGATCTGGAGCAGATGTACAGCGCCTACTCCGGCTTTTCCGAATCCGATCCCGAGATCATTCGGCGCTTCCAGGGCTACGACGCCGATACCGCGCACCGCTTCTGGCATGCGTCGACAGGATCAGAGAAGTCGAAAACAAGGTGCGCTGCCTCTCCTACGCGCATCTGCTTGACTGGGCGATACGGCACAATCTGACGGGGAACCCCGAGTTCGCGCTCTGGAAGAGCCGGCTGACCGAACTGCTCCGAAAGGTCGACAGCCTGGTTTTCGACGTCGCCGAGGGAAAAAAGAGCGACCCCGACGCCCTTGACGTCGAGGCGGTCTCATCCAATCTTCCGTCGGTTGTCGGGTTCGTCAATTCCCGCCTCGACGCCTTCGACTGCTCCCCCAAGGCGCAGATGCAGATCGAACTGGCGGTCGAGGAGATCTTCGTAAACATCGCGAACTACGCCTACGCCCCCGACGTCGGACGGGCGACGGTTCGCGTCGGCGTAACCGACGATCCCCTGACGGTCTCGATCACCTTCATCGACCGGGGCGTCCCGTACGATCCTCTGAAAAAGAGCGATCCCGACGTCACCCTTGCTGCCGGGGACCGTGAGATCGGAGGGCTCGGGATCTTCATGACCAAAAAGGTCATGGACGACGTCACCTACGAATACAAAGACGGTCAGAATATCCTGACCTTGAAAAAGCGGCTTTGAGCGAGGATGAGAATGGCAATCGTTTCAGGTTTGATCGACCTGCATCTGCACACCACGGTCTCGGACGGGACCGATACCCCGGCGGAACTGGTCGCAAAAGTCAAGGACGCCGGGATCGCGGTTTTTTCCGTGACCGACCACGACGCGATCAAGGCGGAAAAGACCGTCGGTCCGCTTTGTGAAAACGGCGGTCCCCGCTTTATTCCGGGCGTCGAGTCTTCCTGCCGGGACGGGCAGGGAAAGTACCATATCCTCGGCTACGGCTTCGATCCCTCGTCGGACGCGGTACGGGCGGTGGTCAAACGCGGACAGATGCTCCGCGCCGCCAAACTGCTCGACCGGGTCGCTTACCTGCGCGAAACGTTCGGGATCGAGTTTCCCGAGGACGAGGTCTTCCGGCTGCTCTCCGAGGGCAACCCCGGGCGCCCGCATCTTGCGAACCTGCTGGTCTCCCACGGCTACGCCGCCACGTTCGGCGAGGCGATGGACAAATACCTGGAACGTCTGCCTTCCGCCGCCGAATACGTCAGCCCCGAAGAGGCGATCGAGGGGATCCTTGCGGGCGGCGGCGTCCCGGTGCTCGCGCACCCGATCTTCGGCAGCGGAAAAGAACGGTTAACGCCCGCCGAACTTGAAGAGCGGATCGTCCGGCTCAAAGGGTACGGGCTTCAAGGGATCGAGGCGTTCTATTCCGGCTTTACCTCGGATATGACCGCCGGACTACTCGCGCTTGCCGATCAGCACGGGCTTTTCGTCACGGCGGGGAGCCCCGACGCGTTTCTCCGCTTCCTTTCGCGCGTCGGCGTCTGAATGCAAACCCAAGCGCGCCGCGCGACCGCCGACCCGCCCTCTTCGTGACGGCGGGCGGCTTTTTCTCTTTTCGCTCTTGATTTTTCCCGCCGTTCCTTATATAATGAATATGTAGAACGTAAGAAAGACCGGCGGATTTTTCGCCGGGGGTATGACCATGCGATTCCTCGTTATGAGCGACAGTTTCAAGGGCAGTATGACGGCGAAAACCGTCTGCGAGATCGTGCGCGACCGGATCCTGCTTCGCGATCCCGGAAGCACCGTTACCCTTTTTCCCGCGTTTGACGGCGGGGAAGGGAGCGCGGAATACCTGACCGCGATCTACGGCGGGAAGACTGTGCGGGTGCAGGCGGCGAACGCGACCGGACGGCGCGTCGGTTCGACATTCGGTATGAAGGACGATACCGCGTTCCTTGCCATCGCCGACACCTCGGGACTTCCCGGCGCGAAGATCCGCAATCCCTTCGTCACCACGACGAGAGGTCTGGGCGACCAGATCGCGGAAGCGATCGACCGCGGCGCCAAACGCGTCGTGATCGGGCTCGGCGGCAGTTCGACAAACGACGGCGGCGCGGGCGCGGCAACGGCTCTCGGGGCGATCTTCCGCGACGAAAACGGCGACCCGTTTCTCCCGACCGGCGGCACGCTCGGAAAGATCGCGTCGGTTGACGTGACCGAACTGAAAAAGAGGATCGCCGGGGTGCGCTTCACCGGACTTTGCGACGTGACCAATCCCCTGACAGGCGAGACCGGCTGCTCGTTCGTTTACGCGAAACAGAAGGGCGCGCGCACCCGCAAAAAGCGCGCCGAACTCGACGAATACATGACGCACTACGCCTCCGTGACCTCGTTTCTCGGCGTTTCGCCCGATACCCCGGGCGCGGGCGCCGCGGGCGGGCTTGGCTACTTCGTCCGCGCGTTCCTTGACGGCGAACTCGTCTCGGGCGCAGACTTCTTCTTGAACGCGATCGACTTTGATCGGCGCGTAAGTGACGCCGACGTCGTGGTTTGCGGGGAAGGAAAGTTCGACGCGACGTCAAGTATGGGCAAGATCTGCGGCAAGATCATTTCCCGCGCCCGGGCGGCGGGAAAGCCGGTCGTGGTCTTCTGCGGCGCGAAGGACAGCGCCCCGTCCCCCGACGGAACCACCGTCTGCACCATCAACGATCCCGCGCTCCCGCTGGAAGAGAACTTCGTCCGCAGCCGCGAGAACCTTTCCCGCGCCGTCGACCTTTGGTTGAACGGACTGTCCGGCGTCTGATCACGTCTAAAAAGCCGTCGTGCCGTTGGCGCGACGGCTTTTTTTATGCCTCCCGCGGCAATTCATTCGTTTCTTGCCTCCCCTACGGGGGAGGTGTCGCGTCTTGCCGCGACGAAGGGGGCACACAAAGAAAGGTTTCTCAAAAACGTGCGTCCCGCAGACTGCCCCTTCCGGCGCTACGCGCCACCTCCCCCGTAGGGGAGGCTACGGAAGCATCGCGTCCTTCCGTCTCCCCTCGCGCCGCGTAATTGGTTACTTCACGCCCGCATAGGGGGGCAGGGGGCCCCCCCGCGCGGCACGTCATGAGCCGCGTTCCGAGGCGACGTCACCAGACGCAAAGCGTCTACGTCGTTAGGCGCCATCGGCACCGACGTCACTGGTTAAAAACCGTCGACGCCGCCGATTTCCGCCCGCAAAAAGTTTCCTTTCTTGCTTTCCCTGCGAAAAAGGCAATCTTGCCTCGAAAAAATGGGCGAATGTTCAAAAATGGCAGGGAAATCAAGGAAAAATCAGAACCCGCTTTTCCGCGGCGTCGTTTTGGTTTTCGTCGATTTGTACAATTATTCTCTCTTGTTTTTGTTTCCTGTGCCGATTTTGTGTGCTTTGCACAGATTACACCTTGTTTTTTTGCCTCAATAGATATATAATAATAGTGATGACGGAAGGCGTGATCTTCCGTCAAATACATAGGAGGAAAACCTGCATGAAAAAACTGTCAATAGCACTCGCACTTATCCTGTGTCTCGTGCTGTGCGTCTTCTGCTTTGCGTCCTGCAAGAAGAAGAACAACAAGACGGACACGACGGCGGCTCCTACGACCGGAACGCCGACCACAGTCGATCCCGGCACCACTGCTACGGAGCCGGCCGACACAACGGCACCCGACGTCACCCAACCCCCCGAACACACCCACGTTCGGGCGACGGAGTACACGATTGACACTCCGGCGACCTGCGGTGCTGCGGGCTCGAAATCCTATCACTGCACGATCTGCCATGAGATCATCCCCGAAACTGTCGTGGAGATCCCTGCGACCGGCAACCACACCATGGGTGAATGGGTTGTAACGACGCCTGCGTCGGTGATCGCGGACGGCGTGGAGACGAAGACCTGCTCCGTTTGCGGACACAAGGACACCAAGGCGGTCTCCAAGACCGAGGCGACTATCCAAACCTGGACTCCCGAAACGACCGGGAAGTATTCCAACTCGAAGTCTCTTGCCGCAATTCAGGGCGACAAGCACTTCTACCCGACCGAAGACAACCCCGACGGCAACGACCTTCTGATTGAGTACTCGTTGCTCTGGAACGACTCGCTCCTGAATCTGGCGCCCGGCACCGACGCTAAGACCAGTCCTTACGTGACGTCGAACATTGCCAAATCGGACGCCTCGGACGAGAACACGTTGACGTGGTGGTCGCTGACGAATAACGTCGACGACTCGTGGTGCCCGTTCGCCGGCGGTTTTGAGGCGGGCTGTGTCCAGCGCGTTGCTCCCGACGGCGCGGCGTACACCCCCATCGGAATGTGCGCGAGCGG
>CACYZS010000190.1 GCA_902778985.1 uncultured Ruminococcus sp. | reverse complement strand
TCTATTGTATCACAGACCGAAAGAGAATGCAAGAGGGGCGGGGAACGTTCCCCGCCCTCGTTTTTATTCCGCGATGGTGATCTCGATATCCCCGGTGCTCGACGAAGCGTCGAAATCGCCGCCCGACCGCGTGTGCGGCACGTCGGTCTTTCCGGTACGGGACGAGGCGAAGAAGACCTTTTCCGTGCGGATCGTCCCTTCGACGTCGCCGGTCGAGGTGCGCACGCGGTAGTTCGCGGCGTCGCACCGATCGAAACTGACGTCCCCGGTGTCGGTCTCGATCTTCGCGTCGCCGGTCCCGACGACGTTGGTCAGCGTCACGGAGCCCGTGTCGGTCTCAACGGTGAGCGCGGCGCAGTTCACGTTCGTCAGTTTCACCTTTCCCGTATCGGTCTCGATCGCAAGATCGCCGCAGTGCGCGTCGGTCAGGATCACCTTGCCGGTATTGGTCCTGATTCCGACGTCGTCGGCGGCTTGGAACGCGGAGGCGGAAACGTCCCCGGTACCGGTCTTGATCTTGACCGAAGCACGATAGGTCCCGCCTGCCATCTCCACGTCGCCCGTGTCGGTCTTGATGCCGAACTCCCCGAACAAAAGTCTGACCGACGGATCCTCTAAAGCGTCGCCGAACAGTTCCCCGAGAAAGCGCACGTCCCCGGTGTCGGTTTCAAGCGTCAGCGACTCGTATTCGCCCGCGGGCACGTAGACCGTCACCTTCGGGCTCTTCGAGAAGATCGTGATCTTCTCGTACCATTTCCGCTGATCGGTCGCGGTGACGGTCAGTTTCCCGTCCGCAAGGGTGACGGTGTGCGGCTGTTTTTCGGTCTCGTAACACTCGACGCGCAGAACGCCGTCGGTTGCAACCTGAACGGTGACGTCGGTGATGCGCAGCGAGATTTCAAGCGACGAAAGATCCCCCTCGGGCGTATAGGTTTTCGTCTCGAACTTCCCCGCCCCGAGTTTCCCCGTATCGAATCCGACGGAGGCAAGCGTAACCAGCGCCAGCACCGCCCCCGCCAGAATCAGCGCCGCCGCGATCCCGATCAGGATCTTCAAAGTTTTAGTCATGATATTTCTCCTTCCGTTTGAACAAACCGACAATCCACCGGCAGATACCGGCGATCCCGCGCCAGAGCCCCTTCGTCGCGGCGACCGCTCCGAAGAACAGCAGGATCGCAAGTCCGCCCGATATCAACCCCGCGCCCAGGGTGAAGAACGCCGACGCGAACTGCCCCGTGAAGAGCAGAACGAAGAACGAGCCGACGCCGCCGACCGCCCCCGCCGCAAACGCGACGTCCACCGCCCAGAGCGCGACGAAGAGCGAGAAGATCACCGACGCGGCGGTAACGAAGACCGAAAACAGGATCGCGAACCCCGAGAGCAGGAGCGGGAACCACACCGGGAACCCGAGCACCAGCAGTATGATCACCCAGACGCGTCCCCCGCCGCTCTTTTTCGGGGTCTCCGAGACGACGGCGGGCCGCTCGGCAAGGATCTGCGCGACCGTCCCCTCGACCGTTCCGACGCTCGCGACCGCGTCGGGCTCGGGCATCCCTTCTTCGATCCGGTCGTCGATCATCTCGCGGTAAAAACTTACGCGCTCTTCCCGTTCGCGCCGCGGCAGCCCCGAAAGCCCCCGCGAGAGCGCGCTAAGAAACTCTTTTTTCGTCATTGTTTATTCCCCTCTCTGATAACGAAACGGTAAACCGTCATGATCTCTTTCCATTCTTCCTGGAACTCGGCGAGCCGCGCCCGCCCCCGGTTGGTGATGTTGTAGTATTTTCGGAGCCGTCCGTCGTGTTCCGCCGTCCGCACCGTCAGCATCCCCGCCCCTTCCAGGCGTTTCAGAATGGTGTACAGGGTGGATTCCGACATTTCGAGATAGGGTTTCATCTCCTTGATGATCCGGTATCCGTAGGACTCCCCGTCCTTGATCGCGGCAAGCACGCACACGTCGAGCAATCCGCGTTTCAGTTGAATATCCATGCCATACCTCCCCTCGCGGAATACATCATAACACGAAGTATTGCGTTTGTCAAGGGGAATAATGAAAAAATTCAAAAAAGATCGGCGCCGACCGCCCCCGTTCTTGCTTTCTTTCCTTTTTTATGGTATACTGAAAACACAACGAACCGGGGGGATAAAACTATGGGACCGATCGCACGGAAATACCGCGAACAACTGCTCTGCCGCTACGACAAGGACGGATATACGCCCTACCTGTCGGCGTCCGACTATCCGGGACTGGAGTGTGACGAGGGCACCTTCGTCAACAGCGCCGGCGTCGCCGTCGCGTTCTTCCGTTACCGCTACGAAAACTACGATCCCGCAAAACTGGTCGTCTTCTGCCACGGGCTGGGCGCGGGGCACACGGCGTACCTTGCCGAGATCGAGTACCTCTGCAAAAACGGTCTGCAGGTCCTGACGCTCGACTACACCGGCTGCGACAAGTCGGGGGGCGACGGGATGCTCTCGGTCAACCGCCCGTCGCGGGACGTGATCGAACTGCTCGACTACGTCAAACCGACCGAGGAACTTTCGGTCGTCGGGCATTCGCTCGGCGGCTACACCGCCCTGAACGTGATCCGCGAACTCGACGGAATCAAGCGCGGCGTGATCATCTCGGGTTTCCTCTATTCCAGACAAATGCTCGGGCATTTCATCAAGAACCGCCTGATCAATTACTTGGTCGAACGCACCGAGCGCAAGAGCGATCCCAAGTTCGCGCGCGCCGACAACGCCGCGTATCTGAAGAACACGACCGACCGCCTGCTCTTCATCGCGTCGAAGGACGATCCGATGGTCCCCTTTTCGATCGGCGCGGGACTGGCGCAGACGCTCGGCAACGACAAACTGGAGTTTCTGATCGAAGAAGACAAGAAGCACAAC
>CACYZS010000189.1 GCA_902778985.1 uncultured Ruminococcus sp. | reverse complement strand
CCCCCGGATTATGTATTCGAAAACGAATGAACGTCGTCCCCGAACGAGAGCCTCAGCGTTTCGAGCGCCTTCTTTTCGATCCGGCTGACGTAGGAACGCGAGATCGAAAGCAGTTTTGCCGTTTCCTTTTGCGTGAGCGGCGGTTTGCCCGACAGTCCGTAGCGCAGGATCAGGATGGTCCGCTCGCGGCTGTCGAGTCGGTTCAGAATATACTCTTTCGCCCGTTCGGAGTGGATCTTCAGATCCAGATCCTCGGCGATGGTGTCGTCGGTGTGGATCACGTCGAGATAGGTCAGGGGATTGCCGTCGCGGTCGACCTCGATCGTGTCGTTGATCGAGACCTCGTTCTGCAATTTCTTGCGCGAACGGAAATACATCAAAATCTCGTTCTGCACGCATTTGGCGGCGTAGGTGGCAAATCGCGCGCCGTTTTCGGGGTGGAAACTGTCGACCGCCTTGATGAGCCCGAGCGAGCCGACCGAGATCAACTCGTCGGCAGCGGGGGCGGAAAGTTCTGCCCCGCCTGGATGCCGAGGATCACAGAGATCAGATTAAACAGTACAGGGAAAAGCCCGCCCATCATAGAACTCCCTTCGTCTTTCCCCGTCATTCTATGCGCGTTTTTCGTCCTTCATGCAACGGCGCGCGCCATTTTCGCCCGCTCTCTTGCGTTCGACTTCGTTTTATGGTACAATAAAAAAGGAAACCACCCGTCCCGAAAGGAGCGAATATGAACAGCGATATGATGCGACAGGTCTCGGTCACGGCGCGCTGCGCCGCGGCGTTCCGGTGCGAGCGGCTCGAACCGCTCGGGATCCGGGGACCTCAGTACGCCATGATCCTTCGGATCTGCCGGGAACCCGGCATCACGCAGGAGGCGCTTTCGCGCGCTCTTTGCATCCACAAGAGCAACATCGCCCGCCAGGTCGAAAAACTCGAGACGGCAGGCTTTTTGACGCGGCAGGGCGACGACGTCGACCGCCGTCTCTCCCGCCTCTATCCGACCGACGCCGCCCGCGCGGTCGTGCCCGAGATCCTCGACGCGCTCCGCAGTTGGAGCACGTATCTCACGGCGGAGATGACGCCCGAGGAGATGGAGCAGATCACCGCCCTGCTCGAAAAGATCCGGCTTCGCGCCGTCGCCTATTTCGAGACGGGAACGATCGACTAACAAAAAGACGCAGGCGAACGCCTGCGTCTTTTTGTTGCCTTATCTCTTTTTATAAAGGATCAGTTCGGGGTCGCCTCCGTTTTCACCGTAGGTCGAGACGAGAAGGAAACTCTCGTTCCCGAGAAGCCCGAAGCACCGCTTGTTTTCCCCCTCTATCTGACAACCGAAGTAGGTCGTCCCGTCGTCAAGAAAGGGAACGGCTTGCCCGTTCGGGAGCGGGTACGGCAGATTGACGTAACTGCCGACCAGGGGGTACAGGTTTTCAACCTTCGGCATCCCTTTGATCCCGAGAGCGTTGAACTCGTCGATCAGTTGCCGTTTCAGTTCTTCGATTTTCCCGTCCGCCGTCGTCCCGCGTCCTTTCCAGTAGGAGAGGGTAGGCAGGAGATTTTTCATATACTCCCGCGCCGCCTCGGCGGGGAACTGCTCGTTCGCCATGTGCTTGACGCACACTTCGATCAGGTCGTCTATATTGCCGTAGGTGTATTCGCCTTGCGCGTAGCACCATTGGCAGTACTCTTCGTTCAGCGAGCCGTCCTTCTCCCGGCTGACGATCGCGTCTTCGAGCGGCATCCCGCAACACTGGCAGATCAGTTTTTTCGGCGAACCGAGCAGCGTATTGATGGTCACGCCGAAATAGTTTGAAAGCAGTTTCAAGGTCTCGGTATTGGGCACGGTCTCCCCGGTCTCCCAACGCGACACCGCCTGCCGCGTCACGAACACCTTTTCTGCAAGTTCGTCCTGCGACAGTCCCTTTTTGGTCCGCAATCCGTAGATCACGTCTTTGGTTTCCATTTCATCACCTCCGCCTATTATCATAGCACATATCCTCCGGACTTGCAAGCAACCCGCTGTTGCTACTTGAAAAACGGCGCAGAGAAAAAGCGCCCTTCGCTTTCCTGCGAAGGGCGCTCGTGATTTCAGATTAGTTTTCTTCGGTCTCGACGACGTACTCTACCGTCAGGTCGCTTTCCTCAAGAGACTTGGTATTTTTGTATTTGTCGAAGAGATCGGTGACCTCTTTGTCCGGCTGCCCGGTCAGAAGCGACACGACGATCGCGGCGACGGCGCCGGCGATGAAGCCCGGAATGATCTCGTAGAGGTTGGTGTTGAACGCAACGCTCTTCATATCGTAGTACTCGAAGTTGAGGAGGATCATCCACAGGATATCGACCACGAAGCCCGTGATGATACCCGCGACGGCGCCCTTGTAGTTGAGGCGTCTCCAGAACAGCGAAAGCAGGATGACGGGACCGAACGCCGCGCCGAACGCGCCCCACGCCGCGGAGACCAGGCTCATGATGGTACTGAACGCGGGAACCAGCGGATTGGCGCCAGAACCCAGCATGGCGATCCCGAAAGCGAGGAGCGAGATCACGATGACCACGATCCGTCCCACCCACATCACGTTTCTGTCGGACGCGTTCTTCTTGATCGAGGTCTTATACACGTCGGACGCGAACGCCGAGGACGCGGCAAGCAGTTGGGAGTCCGCCGTCGACATACTCGCCGCGATGATCGCGGAGATGATGATGCCGCCGAGGAAAACGGGGAAGACGTTGCGCGCCATCTCGACGAAGACGCTGTTCTTGTTGGCAAGCATCGAGTCGCCGAGGTACTTTCTCCCGACGATGCCGACCACCGACGCCATCACGAGGATCAGAGTGGTCCAGGCGATACCGATCCAGCGGGATTTCTTCATCTCTTTTTCGGACTTGATCGAGATGTAGCGGACGATGATGTGCGGCATCCCGAAGTAGCCGAGACCCCAGCCGAGACCGGTCAGAATGGTCGAAACGCTCGCCCAGTTGAACTTACCGCTTGAAAGGAAGTTGTAGAAGTTTGCGGGGATCGTGCCGTCGGCGATCGCGCCGTTTGCCCCGAGCAGAGCCACCGCCACGATCGGCGTGACCATCAGAGCCGCCAGCATCAACATCCCCTGGAAAAAGTCGGTCCAGCAGACCGCGTTGAAACCGCCCATAAAGACGTAGGCGATGATGATCGTGGTCGCGATCGCCATGCCGAGCCGGGGATCCGCCCCGAAGAGCGTGTTGAGAAGAGTGCCGCACGCGCTGATGCTCGACGCGCCGTACACGCAGTACACAATGACGAAGATGACGGCGCAAACGACCTGCAGGACCGAACTCGAGGACTTGAAGCGTTTGGTCAGATACTGCGGGATCGTGATGGAGTCGTCAGCCAGCGAATAGCGGCGGAGGCGCGGCGCCACGAGAAACCACGAGAGGATCGTCCCGATCAGAAGACCGACCGAGATCCAGACCTGTCCCATACCGGCAAGGTAGATCGAGCCGGGAAGCCCCATCAGCACCCACGCGCTCATATCCGACGCGCCGGCGCTGAGCGCGGCGACCACGCCGCCCATTTTCCGCCCGCCGAGGAAGAAACTCTTTTCTCCCATGTCCTTTCTTCCGCGGACGAAGAAGTAGACGCCCATACCGAGTACGATGGTAAAGTACAGGATAAAGGCGATCAGTTCACCGATTCTCATAAAAATACCCTTTCTTCCGTATATTTATAAATAACAAATACAATTATACACGCAAACGATCGGAAATGCAATACTTTTGACGGATAAAGTGCAAAGTTATTTGCCGCCCGTTCCTCCGCCGAGAGGAGAGTCGCCGCTTTCCAAACAGCCTATTCTCCCCGAAACGGAAAACGAAAGCGAACCAGTCCGGTTCGCTTTCGTCTCATTCGCCCGTCAAACACCCGCAAAATCTTTGATTTCCAATTCCAACAGACGAAACACGTTTGCAATCAGATACCCGTCGGCGATCGCGTGGTTGAGGCGAACCGTAACCGGCATCATCAGTTTGCCGCCTTCTTCGCGATACCTTCCCCAGTT
>CACYZS010000188.1 GCA_902778985.1 uncultured Ruminococcus sp. | reverse complement strand
CGCAGTGGTCGACGGCGCCGCAGTGGTCGACGGCGCCGCGGAAGCGGTCGTTTCGTCGGACCCGGTCGTCTTTTCACCCGTCGCGGCGTTCCCCGCCGTCGTGGCTGCGTTCGAGCCGGTCGCGGAACTCTCCGCGGCGGTCATGACCTCGCATGAAACCAGCGCCGAAACCAGGCAGAGGACCAGGAAAACGAGAACAAGAGAACGAATGGTCTTCATTTGTTTACCCCGATGATATAAGAATTGCAGTTTCGTCGATTATACCACAAAGACCGCGAGATTGTCAAGTTTTTCACGAAAAAACCGCCCGCGCGAAAATGCGCGGGCAACACGGTCAAGCCGGCTCTTTCTTGAAGCAGGACCGACATCTTCGATCCCGTTTATAAAGCAGCGGAACGGTCCGCGTCGGACCGTTCCGCAAACGTTATTGCAATCGTTTCAGGTATGCTGCTTTCTTTCGCTATGAGTTTTGATGATGTGATCATCAGCGTCAGCATGATCGCGGGCGGGATCGCGGGGATCCAGAAGTTCCGCCCCGGGAAGAGGAACGAAACGCCGAGAATGATCCCGTAGAAGAGCGCGAGCACGGTCAGGCGGGCAAAGCCCGAAAGAAGCAGTCCGTACAGGCGGCCTCCGAAGGTCGGTTTGCCGTCTTCGGGATCGTGGGCAAGCGTCCCGCGGATCACCGCCCCGTCGTCGTCCGGCGTGACCGAGACCGAGAGGTCCAGGTTGCCCGCGGGCGTGGCGCCCTCGCGGACGAGAAGGGTAAAGGTCCCCTGCTCCGCTTCGTTTTTCCGCAAGGTGAAGAGCGCGCGGCGGTCGCCCTGCATGGCGTTGTATTCGTCGACGCGCTCCCCGATCGAGGAGAGCAGCGCCTCCGGGTCGGTTGCGGTCGAGTATTCGTAAACGGTCGGTTTCACGGTTCGCGTCCTTTCCTTATATATACCCGCGCGCGTCAGCGGAACAGAACGATCAGCGAGACGAGGAACGCGAGCACGCCCCCGACCGCCCCGATCGAGGCGAGATAGATCAGAAGACGGATCCGTTCGCGCATCCGTTCAAGCCGGTCGCAGAGAATCCGCGTGCTGTCGGCAAGTTCGGTCGTCAGCGTGTCGAGTTGGCTTTCGAGTTTCTCGTTTGCCTTCCTCTGTTGGGCGAGCGCGACGCGCAGATCCTCTCCGTTCGAGGGGACGGGCGACGCAGCCGTTCCCTCGGATTCGACCTTCTCCGTTCCTTCGGGGATCGGTTCCGCCGGGATCTCGTCGGGGATCTGCCGTCTCCGCTTCGCGAGCAGCGCGTCAAGATGCTTGCAGTAATCGTTCAGGTGGGCGAACCCCTCGGGCGTCACCCCGCGCGCGATCAGGGCGTCGCGGCGGTCGTGGAGATGCTGGACGTTCCCGTCGGGCGCCGCCTCTTCGAGGAACGGCGTGATCTTCTTCCGGCAGGAGGCGCAGAGGGCGCGGTCGGTCCCGCTCCAAAGCGCGTCGGTCTCGTTGAAGAAGGTCAGTCTGCTGCCGCAGTTCACACAGTTCATACTTCCTCCGTCGGGGGTTCTCCCCCACGTCTTTTTTTCGCCCCTATTGTACCATAGTTTTCCCCCTTTGTCAATCGCGGAAAACCCGCCGAAAACGCACGGAAAACCGCGTTTCGGAGCATTTTTCTCCCCTTTCTTGCCGTCGCCGTTTTTGTGCCTCATGCACAACATATTGTGCCAAAACCAAAAATTTTTACTATATTTTGCGTTTTGCTCTTGACATCGACAAACGGGAATGATATAATAGACGCAGTTCCGAAAAAACTGTAAGGGACGCCCGGAAAAGTCGACGCGCGACGACCGGGACAGGGCGGTATAAACCGCAGAGATCAAGTGCAGCGACCGGTCAAGGTTGCCGCACTTGATTTTATCTAACGAGAGGACGAAGGAGAGAATTTTTATGTATCGCGTACAAAAAAGAGACGGCAGTATTGTTGATTTTGACCTGTCGAAGATCAGGGACGCCATCGAAAAGGCATTCATCGCGCAAAATAAAAACTACGAGGGGAGCGTCATCGACTTTCTTGCTCTGAAGGTGACGGCGGATTTCGAGCCGAAGATCAAAGAGGGGCTGATCCAGGTCGAGGCGATCCAGGACAGCGCCGAAAACGTGCTCGTTCAGTCGGGCTACGCCGACGTGGCGAAGGCGTATATCCTCTATCGGCGTCAGCGCGAGAAGATCCGCAATACCAAGAACGCCGTTCTGAACTATAAAGAGATCGTCGACAGTTATCTGAAGGCGATGGACTGGCGCGTCAAGGAGAACTCGACCGTTACCTACTCGGTCGGCGGTCTGATCCTCTCGAACTCCGGCGCGATCACCGCGAACTACTGGCTCTCCGAGGTCTACTCGGGTGAGATCGAGCGCGCGCACCGCGAGGCGGATATCCACATCCACGACCTCTCGATGCTGACCGGTTACTGCGCCGGTTGGTCGCTCAAACAGTTGATCCGCGAAGGGCTTGGCGGTATCCCCGGCAAGATCTCGTCCTCCCCTGCTTCGCACCTCTCCACCCTCTGCAACCAGATGGTCAACTTCCTCGGTATCATGCAGAACGAGTGGGCGGGCGCGCAGGCGTTCTCGTCCTTCGACACCTACCTCGCTCCTTTCGTCAAGGTGGACAACCTTACCTATAAGGAAGTGAAGCAGTGCATCCAGTCCTTCGTGTACGGCGTCAACACCCCGTCGCGTTGGGGCACGCAGGCGCCTTTCACCAACATCACCCTCGACTGGACCATTCCCGAAGACCTGAAGAACGAGCCGGCGATCATCGGCGGCAAGGACATGGACTTCACCTACGGCGACTGCGAAAAAGAGATGGCGATGGTCAACCGCGCGTTCATCGAGATCATGATCGACGGCGACGCGAACGGGCGCGGCTTCCAGTACCCGATCCCGACCTACTCGATCACCCGCGACTTCGACTGGTCGGAGACCGAAAACAACAAACTGCTGTTCGAGATGACGGCGAAATACGGCACTCCCTACGTCTCGAACTATATCAACAGCGATATGGAACCGAGCGACGTTCGTTCGATGTGCTGCCGTCTGCGGCTCGACCTTCGCGAACTGCGTAAGAAATCGGGCGGCTACTTCGGTTCGGGCGAATCCACCGGTTCGATCGGCGTCGTCACGATCAATATGCCGCGTATCGCCTACCTCTCCGCCGACGAGACCGAGTTCTACTCGCGGCTCGACCGGCTGATGGATCTGTCGGCGCAATCGCTGAAGACCAAGCGCGAGGTCATCTCCAAACTGCTCGAAGGCGGGCTCTACCCGTACACGAAGCGCTACCTCGGCACCTTCGCCAACCACTTCTCGACCATCGGGCTCGTCGGTATGAACGAGGCGTGCCTCAACGCCCGCTGGCTGAACTGTGACCTGACGCACAAAGAGGCGCAG
>CACYZS010000187.1 GCA_902778985.1 uncultured Ruminococcus sp. | reverse complement strand
CCCTCTCGTCCCATCGCAGATACTTCGTTCTCCTCTTCCGCCGTTTCGGCAGGGCGGTCAACCGTTTGATTTGTTCGTTTCGTATTTCTTCTTTTTCAGCAATCCGAACCACATATTCCGGCAGGCGAAGAAGAAGGCGACGAGGGCGTTTCTTCCGTCGCAAACGTGGAACAGATCGTAATGACTGCGGAGTTTTTTCTTCAGTTTGTCGTGGCTGATGCTGACACGCCGCACGCGGTAGCGGGCAAGGTTCTCT
Source organism: uncultured Ruminococcus sp. (assembly GCA_902778985.1). Taxonomy (GTDB): domain Bacteria; phylum Bacillota; class Clostridia; order Oscillospirales; family CAG-272; genus UBA1740. The sequence goes on along the minus strand of CACYZS010000187.1, from coordinate 2,752 downwards.
TTCAGAAGACGGGCGACCGTCCCTTTGCGCCGGAAGAGTTGCAGACGGATCGCGTAGTCGTTGTTCTTCTTGATATCCTCGATCTGGATCAGCCCGAAGACCTTCGCCGAATACATCATGGTCAACTGCCCGATGTAGTCGTAGCGGTACATTCTCTTCCGGTTGACGGTGTCCGGCCCGGAAACGTAGACGTTCAGGGGTTCCCCCGCCTCGTCGATCTTCTCGTACTCGGTATAGGAGAGGGGGCAGTCGTTTTCTTTCATGAACGCGATCTGCTTTTCGAGTTTATCGGGCGTCCAGAGGTCGAAGAAAAAAAAAAACGCGATCCATTCTCCCTGCGCCTCTTGCAGAGCGCGGTTGCGGGTCAGTGCGGCGCCGAGGTTGTGCTCGTTTTTGAAATACCGGATCCGCTCGTCGGCAAACGACGCGACGACGGCGTCGGTATCGTCGGTCGAACAGTCGTCGACGATGATCAGTTCCCAGTTCGGATAGGTCTGCGCCTGAACCGAACGGATCGACTCGCCGATCAGCGCGGCGGTGTTCCAGGAAGGCATAACGACCGAGACAAGTCCGTCAATCATTTCTCTTTTTCCTTTTCATCCTTGTCTTTGAACTCTTTCCCGAGGGCGGCGAACACGGTCATGACCATGATCTTGAGATCGTGTCCCACGCCGACGTGGTCAAGTTCACGCAGATTGTATTTCATTTTGCCGGGTAAGATCTGTCCGATATAGACCGCGTCCACGTCCTCAGCCGCGTCGAGAAGGCGCGACTCGTCCTTGTAGTAGACGCTCGCAAGTCCGGTAACCCCTGCGGGCATCAGGAGCGTCGCCATCATTTCGGGGGTGTACGCGTCCACGTACTTCGGGACTTCCGGACGCGTGCCTACGAACGACATACTCCCCTCCAGAACGTCGATCAACTGACTGATCTCGTCCAGGCGGCAGCGGCGGATCAACCGCCCGACGCGCGTGACGCGCGGATCGTCCTTCACCGTGACGGCGTTGCCCTTGTCGGAGCCGACCGCCATGGAGCGGAATTTGTGGATGCGGAACTGCTCTCCGTACCGGGTGATCCGGACCTGCCGGAAGAAGACCGGCCCCCGGCTGTCGAGTTTGATCGCGACGGCAAGGATCAGGAACAGGGGCAGGAGCAGAAGCAGAAGGATCAGCGCGCAGACGATATCGAACGCGCGCTTGCAGAACCGCCGGACGCGCTTTTTGCGAAGCCGGTCGTAGTAGGGCCGCACCTCGGGCGTCCGCATCTCTTCGGGAAGGTCTTCCCACCGTTTCATTTGACCGCCTCTTTGATGATCCTCGCGTACTGTTTGATCACGTAGTCCACCATCTCGTCGGTCAGGCGGGTGTGGAGCGGAAGCGTGATCTCGTTCTCGTAATGCGCGTAGGCGTTCGGGTAGTCCTTGATATCAAATCCGAGGTCGCGGTACGCCGTCAGCATCGGCAGCGGCTTGTAATGTACGTTGGCGGACACGCCCGCCTCGGCGAGTTCGACGATGATCTCCCGCCGCAGGGCGTCACCGATCGGGCGTCCCGCCCGGTCGAATACCCGCGTGATGTAGAGGTGTCCCGACGACGAATGGTCGGCGGTATAGTGCGGCAGCGTCTTCACCCCGAGCGGGTGGAACGCCGCGTCGTAGCGCGAAATGATCTCGCGTCTGCGCGCGAGCATCCCGGGATAGCGGCGGAACTGCGCCAGTCCGATCGACGCCATGATGTCGGTCATATTGCACTTGTACCACGGCGCGACGACGTCGTATTCCCAGGCGCCGGGGCGCGTCTTGTTGAAAGCGTCGCGGCTCTGTCCGTGCAGGGACAACAGTTGCAGGGTATGGTAGATCAGTTCGCTGTCGACGCCGGGGATCTCCCGCCAGGTCAGGCACCCGCCCTCGCCGGTCGTGAAATTCTTCACGGCGTGGAAGGAGAAGGACGAGAAGTCGGCGACGTTCCCGATCATCTTTCCTTTGCGTTCGGCGCCGAAGGCGTGCGCGGTGTCCGCCATCACGGCGATCCTGCCGAGGGACTCCTGGATCGCGCTCGCGGGACGGAACTTCCCTTTCGCGTCTTCGACGATCGAAAAGATCCGGTCGTAATCGCAGGGCACGCCGCCGAGGTCGACCGGAATGATCGCCTTGGTCTTGTCGGTGATGGCGTCGGCGACGGCGTCGTAGTCCATTTCAAGGCTGTCTTTCTGTACGTCGACGATCTTCAGGGTCGCGCCGACGTGGCAGACGACCGAAGCCGAGGCGGTATAGGTATAGGCGGGAACGATCACCTCGTCCCCTGGACCGATCCCCACCGCGCGGAGCGCCATCTCCGCACAGGCGGTCTGGCTGTTCAGCGCGACGCAGCGCGGCACGCCGTCCCCGGTTTCGCCTACACCGAGCCAGGCGGCGATCTCTTTCTCCAGTTTTTTGGTCTTCGGTCCGGTCGTGATCCAACCGGAACGAAGCGTGTCGGCGACCTCGGCGATCTCCTCTTCGCCCACGTCGGGCGGAGAGAACGGGACCTCAATCTTTTTCGCGCGGGGTTCGCTGTCGCAGGGATAATTCATAGCCACTCCTTTATTGCCCCCGATCCGCGGGGGAAAGATCCGTTGCGGGATACTGAATAAACGTTATCATTTCTAATAATTTTAGCATAAAAAAGGGAAAAAGTCAATCTATTTTGTAAAGTTATGCGCGTGCGTGGGGAAAAATCAGGAGAACAGTCCGTACTTCTGTTTCAGCCGATCG
>CACYZS010000186.1 GCA_902778985.1 uncultured Ruminococcus sp. | reverse complement strand
TCCTGTCCTGCACCGCCCTGAAAACCGTCTACGTTCCGTCGCACGTCGCGACCGCGTTCTCGCACACCGACATCGACGTGGTGACGCACGACGTACAGAACCGTTCGAGTGCCGATCGCGATCAACTCGCCGCCATCCGCGCCGCGCTCGAGAAGACCGGACAGACGGCAGCCCCCGCCGCCGATACGACCGTATCGGAAGAGGCGGCAAGGATTGCCGACTACGAGATCGAACGCCGCGAGAGGGAAGACGCCGAACGCCGCCGCGATATCGAACGCGAAGCGCTGCTGCGTGAGTTGCAGAACCAGAACGAGACCATTCGCAATAACTCCGCGCTCCGTCTTCTGGTCTCGTCCAAGGCGCGCGCCCTGCGCCGTCAGGCACGCGACCGCATCGCCGAGATCGAACGCGCCCTGAAGGACCTCTAAACGATTCCTTTCGCCGCCGCCAAGGAAGGATCTTCCCGCGGCGGCGATTCTTCAAAAGAGCATAATCTGCCCCGCCGAACGGGATCCTAAACGAAAAAAGGAGAATGCGAAATGAACGAACTGAACGAACAAAACTTTGACCAGGAGATCAAGGCACAGCCCCTTGCCGTCGTGGACTTTTACGCGACCTGGTGCGGCCCCTGCAAAATGCTTGCCCCCATCCTCGACGGCGTCGCCGAGGAGACCCCCGACGTTGCGTTCTACCGCGTCGACGTGGATCAGGCGCCCGGTCTTGCCCGCCGTTTCGGCGTGATGAGCATCCCGACGCTGATCTACTTCAAGGGCGGGGAAAAGGCGGCGCAAACGGTCGGCGTACAGCGCAAACCCGATCTGCTCGCCAAGATCGCCGAACTGCGCGGCTAAGATGGAGAGCCGCCGTCCGGACGGAGGAAAGACCGATCTGTCCGACGTTCTTTCCGCCGTCGATCATACGCTGTTAAAGCAGACCGCGACGCGCGAACAGATCCGCGCGCTTTGTCTTGACGGACTTCAATACGGCGTCGCGTCGGTCTGCGTTCCCCCCGCGTCGGTCGCCGACGCGAAGGAGTTCACCGGGGGAAAACTCCCGGTCTGTACCGTCATCGGGTTCCCGAACGGGTACAGCACCACCGCGGTCAAGTGCTTTGAAACGGCAGACGCCGTGAAGAACGGCGCCGACGAGATCGATATGGTCGTCAATCTCGGGTGGGTGAAGGAAAAACGATACGGCGAGATCCTCTCCGAGATCAACGCCGTCAAAGCGGCGTGCGCGGGCAGGGTGCTGAAGGTCATCGTGGAGACCTGTTTGCTCACAGAAGAGGAAAAGTTCGAACTGGTCGATCTGGTCTCGCGATCCGACGCCGACTTTATCAAAACGTCGACCGGTTTCTCGACCGGGGGCGCCACAAGGGAAGATATCGCGCTCTTTGCGTCCCGCGTCACGAACGGGACCAAGGTGAAGGCGGCGGGCGGGATCCAAACGCTTGCCGACGCGCGGGAATTCCTCTCCCTCGGCGCCGACCGCCTCGGGACCAGTCGGCTCGTACCGCCGAAAGAACAGCAAGGAGTGGCTTATGGGAAAGGATAGCGCAACCCCGCATATTTCTGCCGACAAAGGCGATTTCGCGAAAACCGTTCTGATGCCGGGCGATCCGCTCCGCTCGCGGTTTATCGCAAAAGAATTCCTCGAAGGCGCCCGCCGGGTCAATAACGTCCGGGGCGTCGAGGGCTATACCGGCGCCTATCAGGGAAAAACGGTCTCGGTGATGGCGAGCGGAATGGGGATGCCGTCGATCGGGATCTACTCGCACGAACTGTACGGCGTTTTCGGCGTCGAGAATATTATCCGCGTCGGTTCCGCCGGCGGGATCTCGCCCGCCGTTTCCGTGCGCGACGTGATCCTCGGTATGGGCGCCTGCACCGATTCGGCGTACGCGCACACCTTCCGTCTTCCGGGCACCTTCGCCCCGATCTGCGACTACGACCTGCTGTCGCTCGCCGTTTCGACCGCCAAGGAAAAAGGTTTGTCGGTCAAGGTGGGCAACCTGCTCTCGACCGACGTTTTCTACGCCGACGAAGAGGGGCTTGCGCCCGCCGACAAAGCGGCAGAGATCTGGGGCAAAATGGGCGTGCTTGCCGTGGAGATGGAAGCGGCGGCGCTCTACATGAACGCGGCGAGGGGCGGCAAACGGGCGCTTGCGATCTGCACGGTCTCGGACCACCTCGTCACGGGCGAGTCGCTTCCCGCCGAGGCGCGGGAGACCTCGTTTACCGATATGATCACGCTGGCGCTCGAGACCGCGCGCCGCATCTGACCCTATGAAGAAAAAACGCGTCTTTTTGATCGTTCTCGACTCGGTCGGCGTCGGGGCTCTGCCCGACGCCGCCGATTTCGGCGACGAGGGGGCGAACACCCTTCGCCGGATCGCGTCGTCTCCGTCGTTTTCGGCGTCCAACCTGATCCCGTTGGGGCTCGGGAATATCCCCGGCGTGGACTATCTGCCGCGCGTTGACCGTCCGCTCGCCGCCTACGGCAAAGCGGCGGAACGCTCCCGCGGGAAGGATACCACGGTCGGGCATTGGGAGATCGCCGGGGTGATCTCGCCCGCACCGCTCCCCACCTTCCCGAACGGGTTCCCGGAGGGGGTTCTTGCCGCCTTTTCCAAAAAATGCGGGCGGGGGATCCTGTGCAACCGCCCCTATTCGGGTACCGACGTGATCCGCGACTACGGAAAGGAACACCTTGCGACGGGATCGCTGATCGTCTATACCTCGGCGGACAGCGTCTTTCAGATCGCCGCGCATACAGGCGTCGTTCCGCTTGACGAACTCTACCGCGACTGCCTGATCGCGCGGGAACTGCTTACGGGTCCGGAACTCGGCGTCGGGCGGGTGATCGCGCGCCCCTTCACAGGGGAACCGGGCAACTTTACCCGCACCTCTGACCGCCGCGACTTTTCGCTCCCGCCGCCGGGGCGCACCCTGCCCGACGCGATTGCCGACGCCGGACTGGATGTGATTTCGGTGGGAAAGATCGTCGATATCTTCGCCG
>CACYZS010000185.1 GCA_902778985.1 uncultured Ruminococcus sp. | reverse complement strand
CTTTGCCGCGCTTTCTTTCAAGAAAGCGCGCGTACCTCTTTCAGTTCGGAGTGAGCGTCACCGTTCCCGCAGGGGCGGTGAAGACCAGCAGTCCGCCGTCGGAGGAAGCCGTTGCGGTCTTCGTGGTCGAACCGACTTTGACCGTCCAAGTACCGGCTTTCACGCCCGAGACGTAGTAGGTCAGGGTGCCCGAGCCGCTCGCGGTGAAACTGAACGCCGAGGTCTGGCGCGACGCGCTGTCGGCGAAGACCGCCGCGACCTTACCGATCACGGCGCCGGTCGCCGCCGAACTGTTGGTGATGGCGGTCGCCGTCTGTCCCGAGGGGCTCTTGCTCTTGTCGCAGACGTACATCGCGTTCAGCATGATATTGTTCTTGCTGCCCGACGCGGTCGCGACTTCCAGCCGTCCCCAGTACCCGTCGGTTTTATCCGATTTGGCGCTGACCAGGGAATAGGTCTTGCTGCCTACCGTCCAGTTCGCGGGTTTATCCCCGCCGACCTTCGAGAGCGTGCAGTTGCCGACCACGTTCTGGAGAACCAGTTTCCCGTCGCCGTTGGTCACGGTCACGGTCTTGCCGGAGATCGACGGTTCGGTGACCGTATGGAGCAGGAACACCTTCTGGTACTTGCTGTCCTTCGAGGTGATATTGTCGTAGACGAAGAAGTAGAGCGGCACGTCGGAGTTCCCGGTATCGTAGACCGCGAGCATCCGGCGGTCGCAGCGATCGAGTTCCGTGGAGTTAAAGCCGTAGGTGTAACCGAAGATGGTCTTCGGCGTGCAGTACGCGTCCTTAATATCGCCCGCGAGATAAGCGTAGGTCGGTTTGGTCTTCGCCGTGTCGGAATACCCGTAGGCGAAGCCGTTCGTGGTCCCCATCTTATAGTCGCTGCCGGTCTTCCAGGTATCGAAACTGGTAGTCTCGGACGGCTGTTTCTGCCCGACGATCGTGCTCCCGTTTTTCAGGATGATCGCGTTGTGGGCGATGGTCGCCTGATGGTAGTTCTTGTGGTGATCCGACTCGTACTTGTCGTAGTAGCCCGAGTCGCCTGCGAGCAGCGATTTGTAGAAGATCTGGAAGGAACCCGAGTCCGCGTGGTCGTGGTTCGCCGTCATGCGGTTCCCGATCTTCATGTAGACCGAGGCGGAGTCGCTCGACCACGCACTGTGCGCGATCATCTGCCCGAGCCAGCCGCCGTTGTAGACGATCAGATCCAGCCCGTCGTAGCGCGTGCTTGCCGTGCCGGTCGTGCCCTTCGATTTCAGGATCATGTAGTAGGTCGAAGGGAAATAGGAATACTCCGCGAAGTCCGCCCAACTCATCGCGACCGAGTCGTTGAACAGGTACGCCGAGATCATCGAGGGGAGCGCCATCTGCTTCATCGCCTCTTTGCCCGATCTGCCCTGATGGTCGCCCTCGGAGAAGATGACGGTCTTTCCGTTGTCCGAAACTTTCTTCGTGGTGTGCTCGTAGGCGGAGCGCATCACCTGCTGCATATCCGACGCGTTGTAGGGGAACTTTCCGGTCGCGCTTTCGAGCAGCCACGCGCTCCAGAGGTCGGAACCGAAACGGATGGGCAGGTAGGTCGAGATGCCCTGCGGATAGTAGCCCGCCTTGTAGTATTCGTTGCGGATGGGGACGTATTCTTCATAGACCCGCCCGGCAACGTACTTGTACCAGGTCGGTTCATCGTCGTAGATCGCGATGGCGAACGCGAGGTAGTCGCGCAAAATCTGCCGCTCGCAGCCGTGCCCCGAGACCGCGCCCTGCTTGGACGGCGGGAACCCGACTTCCATACCGGGACCGCACTTCTTCTCGACGCCGATGATGAACTGTTTCTTGTCGGCGGCGGTCAGGAGGTTATAGCACCAGTCGTAGACCTGCGCCGTCGTGAACATCACTTCGCCGTAGCGGCGGCAGGGATCGCTGGTGTCGGCGATCTTGAAGTTGGTGATGAATTCCTTCATCATCCGGATCGAGTCGTAGCCGTAGAGCGTCACGCCGGTCATCCGGTAGAGAAACGCCTTTGCCCGGATGGTCTGCAGGATCTCTTCCATGTAGTCTTCGCCGTCGTACCCCTGCGTGTTTCCTTTGGGCACGCCCGACGTGTAGTCGTTTGCCGTCGCGATCACCGACTGCAGTTTTGCGGAGTTCTCGAGTTTGCCCATCGCCGCCTTCACGTCGGCGATCGTGGTCGAGTTGAAGAGAACGCGCGGATGCTCGTTGCTCTTCGGGCTGGCGGTCGGCGCGGCGTATTTCGAGGTCGACATCGTGCTGTACGACGAGCCGCCGAACTGACTGTCGGTGTATCCGTTGATCTTGGTCTTGCAGTCGTTGACCTGTTTCTGGTAGGCGTCGTAGGTGGTCGTGTCGGCGACGTAGGCGGTCTTCCCGCACTTCGAGCAGATGCCCACCTTCTGCCCCGCCTTGGTCGCCGTCGGCTCGACGGCGAGATAGGAGAAGGTCACGGTGTGGTTGTCGCTCTTCGGAATGGTCTCGGTCTTCTTCTCGTTGCAGAGCGTGCAGGTATAGAGTTTCAGCCCCGTCTTGGAGCAGTCCGATGCGGAAACGATCTTTCCCTGGTCCCAGACGTGCGCGCAGCCGTTGCCCGCCGTCGTTTGCACGGGTGCGTCGCTTCCCGCCGCAGTTCCTGCCGCCGTTCCAGGCGCCGCGCCCGTACCGGTCCCGGCAGGCGCGTCGGTCGCCGTCGTATCGGCGGCAGCGTTCCCGCCGCTGCCGGAGGTCGTCATCGCCGTACACGCCGCGAGCGCAAAAACAAGCGCCCCCAGGGCGAACAGTATCAACAATCTTACAATGTTTTTCTTCATTGTCGGAACTCCTTTTTCGTGAAAAGAGTAACGCGTTATTAATTCATTATATCATATTCATACCGAAAAAGCAACAACCAACGGAGCCGCGCCTTTGGTAACACTCTGAAACCCTAATTGCGCTAGCAATTGCTGCCGTGGCGCGCGAGCACGAGCGCAGAGTCCCCGTTCTCGTCCCGAAGGTGTACAACCGTACTCCGAGAGGGCGAGAACGGGGAGAGG
>CACYZS010000184.1 GCA_902778985.1 uncultured Ruminococcus sp. | reverse complement strand
GTTCTTCGGACGAACCGATTCCTTAATGGAGGTTCTTTGACAGACTGAGGCCCCTGCGCCGTCCGGCGCAGGGGTTGACGACGATCAGACAGCGCTTTCTCTCGGTTGCGTTTTGGTCGTTCATACGTTCGTTCCCTCCAAGCGGTCGTAGGTGGGGGCGGTCGTCAGAAAGTCCCGGAAAACGGGATCAAAGAGTATCGAACAATGCACTCGCCATCGCGAGCGTCATCACCGTTGCGCCGAGCAGTCCGTCGATATTGATGCACTCGTCGGGCTGGTGTTCCCCGCCGTGTCCGACGCGCATCTTCGGCGTTTTGAAGCCGGGGAGCGACGTCCCGACGCTGACGGCGTTTTTGAGGTGGCGGGCGTAGGTGCCGCCCGCGCTGTAATAGGGTTTCGCGTCGGCGTCGCCGGTCAAGGCGCGGTAAACCTCGATGACCGTCTTCGCGGCGGGCATATCCTCGGGAAGGCGGAAGCCCTCGTCATTGTCGATCGAGGTCAGGTCAAAGCCGACGCGGGCAAGCGTCTCGTCGATCTTCTTTTCGACGAAGGCGGCGGGGACCGCCGTCCCGTAACGGAAGTCGAAGGAGAGTTCGCACTTGCCGTCCACGACGCAAGCGATGCCGTTGACCGTGGTGACGGGTCCGAAATAGGGATCGTCGCAAGTCAGCCCGAAGGGCTCGCCCCACACCCCCGAAAGGAGATCGGCGGCGCTGGTCAGAACCTTGCGATCCCGTGCGTTCAGCGCGGGGATCGAGAGCAGCAGGCGGCAGGCGAGATCGGCGGCGTTGATCGAGTCGCCCGGCATACTGGCGTGCGCGGTGACGCCGACCGCCGTCAGCGTGGTAACGCCGTCCTTCTCGGAGAGCGAGAAAGCGGGATTGCCCGCGATCGCGGCGGGCAGGGCTTTGGCAAGCGGGCTGTCGGCTTTGATCCCGATCTTGACGCGATCGAGCACGACGTTGAAGGCAAGACCGCCCTCAAAGGACAGAATGTCCGCAAACCGCTCGCGCGAGCGGGCGAAGAAACGGCAGATCCCCTTCTCGCCGAGCGAGACGGGATAGTCGTTATCGGGGACGATCGAGAAATCGGGCATCGGGTTTTCCTTGACGAAAGCGACGATATCTTCCATTCCGGTCTCTTCCGCCGCGCCGATAAAGGCGACGAGTTTGCCGCCGAGCGGGAGCGAGAGGTCGCGCACCGCGCGCATCGTATAGAGCGAGATCACGATCGCCGCCTTGTTGTCGACGCTTCCCCGTCCGATCACGCAGCCCTCGATCTCGGCGGGCTCAAACGGCGGGCAGTAGTCCCAACCGTCGCCGACCGGGACCACGTCGGTATGCCCGAACAGTCCGACCGAGCGCTTCCCCTCACCGAAAGTCGCGACGCCGTACAGGTTGCCCTCGCTTGCGCGGGCTTCAAAGCCGTTCTCGCGGAACAGGGCGACCGCCTCGTAGAGCGCCTTACGGCACGCCTCCCCAAAGGGGGCGCCGGATTCGGCTGCGGAGCGGATCGAGGGGACGCGGATCAGGCGCATCAGGTCGCGGACCATCTCGTCACGGTGTTCGGCGAGGTAGGCGCGGACGCGCGCGGCGGTTTCCTTATCAAAAGTCATATCTTTTCTCCGATCAGTAGAATGTGGCGACCTCGCGCTCGGGCGCGGTCGAGGGCTCGCGGGAAACCGGAACCAGGACCGGTCCCTTCCCGCCGTAGAGTTTGCAACTCTCAAAGACGATCTTAGCCGTTAAGATCTGCCAGTCGCGGGTGTTGTACTTGTCGGCGTCGTCCGCCTTCACGGCGAGCGCGCGGTAGGTGATATCGTTGACGCAGCAGGTCATGACGTGCCGCCCGATGGCGTAATACCCCCGGGGTAATTGGTTATCCCGGGCGATGATCCCCTTGAAGCGCACGGTTTTGCCGATATACTTCTTGGTATCCTCGGTCAGGTCGCGGTACCAGATCGCGTAGTCCTCGTCCTTGATCTCGACCACCGGGGCGTTCAGGTCAAAGGGGAGCGGATCCTCGATCTGGTCGCTCTCAAGCCGTCCGTCGGTGTACTCGTAGAGGATCTGCGCGCCGCGGCTGATGCCCCGGACGATCTTGTGCAGTTCCATCACGTCCCGACCGGGAGACACGCGGTTGAAAAGAACGACCTCGGCGCTGGTCAGTTTGTCGACCGTCTGCTGCCGCATATTCGCGTTGAAGGTCAGGAAGGTGGACGCGTCGGCGATCATGACTTCCTGACAGACGAACCACCCCTGCGGCAGAGCGTTGTAGAGGACGTCGATCTGCCACATCCCGTTGTATTCGACCATCACGCGCTCGGCGCCCGCGCGCTTCTGCGCGGCGGAGAGTCGGTCGGGGGTCAGCCACGAGGGATCGTCGACGGTCTGCACGACGACGTTCGAGAGGTCGGCTTCGTCCTTTTTCTTATTCGGATTGGGCGAGGTATCGTACTCCTCCTCGCCCTCCTCGCAGACGACGAGCAGGATCTTGCCGCCGTCGTTGAAACGCTTGTCGCAGAGGGTCTCGCGGATAAACTTGGTCTTCCCGGCTTCGAGAAACCCGGTGAAGAGGTAAACGGGCATTTCCACGGTTGAATCCTCCCGTCAGACCCCGAAGAGCGCGGCGATCGCGGCTTCGTTCAGGTTGGAGCCGATCACGCAGAGCCGCCCGGTCACGTCGGCGCTCCCCTCGCGGACGTCGATCCCGTCGGGAACGAAGTCGAAGTGGTACCAGACGCCGTCGCCCGGAACGATCCCCTTGGCGCGCAGGATCACGCCGTAGGTCGAACTGTCCTCGTCGAAGGCGGTCAGGATACTCTCCAGTTCCGCGCGGGTGAACTTTTTGGTCGTCTCGACGCCCCAACTGGTGAAGACCTCGTCGGCGTCGTGCCCGTGATGATGATGGTGGTGATGCCCGCAGGAGCAATGCTCGTCATCGTCGTCATCATCGTCGTCATCGTCGTCGTGGTGATGGTGATGGTGGTGATGCTCCTCCGCCTCCTCGGCAAGCCGTTTCAGTTCGTCGGCGAGCGTGTCCGCGCCCTCGATC
>CACYZS010000183.1 GCA_902778985.1 uncultured Ruminococcus sp. | reverse complement strand
TTTTACTGTGCAGGACTTTCAAGCGAAGTGAAAAGCATTAACGGATCTTATCATATAATCCATTCGTTTTTCGATCTGCGCTGAAATGTCCCCGTTGTCTACCCTCGGGCGTTGCGGCGGCGGATATATTCAAATAGGATGAAAATGATTTGAACGGGAACCCCGAGCAGAAAGATCGGCCAGACGTTCTCGTCGACCGTCGCGAGAAAGTGCAGATAGAACCCGGCGAGGATCGACCACATATCGAGCGAAACGAGGATCAGCGTGACGATCCCGCTCCACCAACGCCGCGAGAAGAACACGGCAAACGAGAGCGACGCGGGCACCGCCCAGATATACGCGAGCCAGACGGTATCCTTGTGGATCACGCTGTTGTATACGAACACGATGGTCGCGAACGCGTAGCAGAAGGTCGCGAGCAGCATCACGATCGCGATCCGCGGTCCGAGCCCGCGGTTCTTCTTATTTGCCTTCGGCGCGTCGTCGTGGCGGTGGATCAGCCAGTCGAAATCCACGCCGTAGATCTCGCAGACGCGGAGCAGCACGCTGATATCCGGCAGACTCTCCCCCACCTCCCAACGCGAGATCGCCTTGTCGGAATAGTTCAGCGCCTTCGCCAACTCCTGCTGCGTCATCTTGTTCGCCTTGCGCAAAAGGATCAGGTTGTTTACGATGTTCTTTTTCACGTCTTCCATAGCAACACCATTATACCACGGGGACGGCGCAAATGCAAGGGGCGAATAGAGAAAGATTTCCACGACTCTATTCAGAATAGAGTTGCGATTTTCAGGACGTCTCAATAGAATAGAATTTGAGAATTCATAATTGCGGCGGGCTCTTGACATTGATCGGGCGGTCGGGTATACTCTTCTGCGGAACCAACCCGACAAATCTCGACCGAAAGGGGGCGAACCGGTATGTCGCCGCTGCAAATCATTCTTTTGATCTTTTTCTCTGTGGAACTGGTCTCTGTCCTCCTGTACGTTCCGCACATTCATTGGTGGTTCGAGAGCCGCCGTCCGCAGGAGAAGTACCGGTCCAAGAACAAGAGACGCTTCGCGTTGCTGATCCCGGCGCGCGACGAGAGCAAAGCGATCGCGCCGCTGCTCGACAGCGTGAAACGGCAGACCTACCCGCCGGAACTGATCGACGTGCACGTGATCGTCAAGGATCCCGACGACCCGACGATCGGCATGGTGCGCGAGACGCTGCCCGACGCGGTGATCCAGGTCGTACCCAACCAGAAGCGCAAAGCCGAGGCGATGGACGCGTGTATGCAGACCATCCTCTCGACCGGGTGCGCGCCCGACGCGTACCTGATCGTGGACGCCGACTGCATCCTCGCCGCGAACTACGTCGAAGAGATGAACAACGCGATGGACTCGGGCGCCGACGTGGTGATCCCGCGGAAACTGATCAAGAACTGGCTGACCGAGAAAAAGGAATACCGTACGCTCTACGCCAACTGCAGCGCCATGACCTACGTGGGCGTGGACGATATGGGCAACAAGAGCAAATCCAAGCGCGGCTACCCGCTCGCGCTCTGCGGGCAGGGGATGCTGATCGGCGCGCGGGTGATCGAGAACCTCGGCGGCTATCCCTTCCGCAGTCTGACCGAGGACTACGAACTCGCGGTCGAATGTATGCGGCGCGGGTACAAACAACTGTATTACGAGTACGCCGAGATCTACTCCGAAGAGCCGCTCACGCGGCACGAATACAACAAGCGCCGGATCCGCTGGCTGAAAGGGTTCGCGCAGTTCAACAAGACCTACGGCGGGGAAGTCAAGGGCATGACCTTCGGTCACGGCAGACCCGACCCCGGGAAACTGCACTTCCTCTACGACCTCTACCCGGTCTACGCGATGCTCGGGGGTGACGGGATCGCCTTCGGCGCGTGCCTGGTGCTCGCGTTGGTGCGCCTGTTCGCCGGCGGGAGCGTCGGCGCGGCGCTGCTCTGGTCGCTTTTGCCGGTCGCGGTCGCGTATATCCAACTGTTCGTTTTCGGCGCGGCGCAACTGCTGGTCAGCCGGTCGTTCTGCCGCATGACGCGGAAGGAAAAGACGCAATTTCTGTTCCTGTTCCCGTTCGTTTCGATCGAATACGCCTGGATCTTTATCCTCGCGTTCACCACGACCGTCCGCGCCGACGATTGGGCGCCGGTCGCGCGGATGTCGATCGACTCCGAGGAGGTCGGCAGCGAAGCCGTCCGCGAGGAGCGCGAAAGAGAGGCGTCGGCGTGACGCGCGCCGAAAAGATCCGGCAGGAGAGGGAACACGAGCGCGCGCGCGACTTTTCGGCGCACATCGTGCCGCCCTGCACGGGGAAATCGGTGCTTCCGGTTTCCGACGACTACGACTATCTTAGGGGCGGGTTCTTCCGCCGCCTGTTCTCCGCCGTTGCGGTCGCTCTGTTCCGCTTCGTCGGGCTGTTCATCGGTCGGTACTGCCGCCTGAAGGTCGTGGGGAGAAAGAACCTCAAGGGCGTGAAGGGCGCGATTTTGACCTCCAACCACGTCAACGACGTCGACTGCGTGCTGATCCGGCGCGCGGTCGGGCGGCGGAAACTGAAGATCACGGTCGCCGAGTTCAACAACCGGCGGGGCGCGTTCGGCGCTCTGCTCCGCGCGGCGGGCACGCTTCCGATCGGGAAGACGCTGCCGGCGATGCGGCACCTGAACCGCGCGATCGCGGAATACGTCAAGCGCGACGTGCTGGTACTGTTCTACCCCGAAGGCTCGCTCTGGTGGTGCTACGAGAAACCGCGGCCCCTGATCGACGGCGCGTTTCTGTCGGCGGCGCAGAACCGCGTCCCGGTGGTGCCGATGTTCTTCACCTTCCGTACCTACGGCGTCCGCCGCGACGGCACGCCGAAAAAGGCGTTCACGCTCCACGTCGGGGAACCGATCGTGCCGAATCCCGACGCGCCGCTGCGCGAAGAGGCAAAACGCCTGTCGGCTCTGACGTGGGAATTCAACGCGAAAACCTACAGGGAAGCGTACGGGAAAGAAGTCAAGTACGAGGGGTGAGTGTTCGCTTGCGCGATATGCGCTTCGCGCGCGATATACGGCGCGGAGCGCCGTTCGATATATTTCG
>CACYZS010000182.1 GCA_902778985.1 uncultured Ruminococcus sp. | reverse complement strand
ACGTCGAACGACGAACAGGAACTTGCCTGCATCGGCGGCTATATCTGCGAGTACGACTACGTCGATATGAAAGCCGACGGGATCAACGAGTGGCGGAAGTTCGTGCTTGAGACCGACGCCGAACTCGTAAAAGACGCGGCGCATCCCGATTTCGCGTCCTACCGGATCGCGGGGATCGCCTTCGACGCCAAGACCTGCAAATGGTACCGCGACAACGACCTCAAAAAGATCACGCGGTATACCGAGGAGAAGGGCGCGCGGATCGCCGACGCCTTCTTCGACTTCGGGCTGAACGCGACCGACGTCGGCGGCGCGTCCTTCCTTGCCGCCGAGGGCGAGCGGAACGGCGCGATCAAGACCGCCTACGGCGAATTCTCCGCCGCGTTCAGAAAAGACGTGATCTACTCGCTCGTGACGAAAAAGGACGAGGGAAACCACGGCGGCGAAAAGCGCGAAGCCGTCGGGATCGCCTTGCTGACGCAGGACCGCGAAGCGTGGGGTGCGCAGAACATCGAACGCGACTGCACGGTCTCGGATCTTCTTACCGGTTTCGGTCCCTGGGGCGGCGCCGTCATCGGCGTCAAGCGTCCCTGCATCTACTCGGTCGACGCGAACGGCAACGTGATTGAAATGCTCGAAAACTTCGGCGACTACGATTACGAGATCGCCGTCGGAAAGAGCGCGTGGGTTAAAGTCAATCTCAGCGACCGTCTGTCCGATCTGATCGCCGACCGCCTCGGCGGGACCGCGGCGCTCGAAGTGAACGGTTCCCTCATCACGATCCGCTTGACGAACAAGACCAACCCGAACGAGACCGCCACGTTCTCCGCGATCGTCGGTTTCCGGAGCGAGATCGAAGAGCAGGAAGCGAAACAGTTCCCCGCCCCCTTGACCGCGTGGAGCGTTCCCGTCTACGATACGGCGAACGGCAGTTACAATATCGACGACTACAAGGAAGGCAACGACACCATTTACCTAACCGTCCGGAATACGACAAACGACGAACGGACCGCGTATCTTTCCAAACTGAAAGCGGGCGGCTTCGTTCAGGACGATATCAACGCCTACGTCAAAGTCATCGGTCAGAACGTCCTGTTCATCACGGTCAATCAGTTTGAAGAGAACACACTCCGGATCTCGGTGCGCCAGCAGGCAAACAACGCTGACCGGACCTACTCTTCGACCTTCCCGGCGCAGGCAGTTGCAAGTTGGGTAGACGGCAAATTCGTGATCCCGACGCCGACGGCGAGCGGCAATCTGCTCTACTCGTACAATGCCGACGGAAAGTATATCCATATCTTCGGTATGACGAACGAAGAGATCGCCGCCTACGTCGATACCGTCGCGAACCGCGAGAACACCCGATTCGTAGGGGACCGAATGATCACCACGTATTACGAAGGACGCTTCTATACCATCGAGTACAACGCGTATGAAAACACGCTGTACTTTGAACTGAACCTCGAAAGATACGGCGCGCAGGAACCGCAGATCTGTATCTCGGTCAACGGCGGCGACGCGCAGCCCTTCTGGTGGGACGGTATGTATTACACGGTCACCGTAACGCTTGCGGAAGGCGACACGTTCGTCTTCACGCCCGACGTCGGGAAAATCGAAGATCCGAAAGCGTTTACATTCAGCGAGGGGACCTATACGGTCGTCGTTGCCGGGACCTACACCATCTCGGGACTTCAGGGCGATCTTCATTTCGCAAAGAACTGACCGAAAGCGAAACGGATATGGCAAACGAAAGCGGGCAAACCTGTTGGATTTTCGGCGGGGGGGATTTCTCCCCCGCCTGCCCGCATATTCCGGAGCCGGGAGATCTCGTGATCGCGGCGGACAGCGGACTTGACCTTGTACGCCGGCTCCAATTGACGCCCGACCTCGTGATCGGGGATTTCGACTCGCTCGGGCGGGTACCCGAGGGTGAAAACGTCGTGACGCTCCCGGTCGAGAAGGACGTGACCGACGCCGCGGCGGCGGTCGGTATCGGAAGGACGCGCGGGTATTCCCGCTTCTGCTTCGTCGGCTGCACCGGCGGGCGCCCCGACCATACCTTCGCCGCCTACCAGTTGCTTGCGGACCTGGCGTCCCGGGACGAGACCGGACTGCTCTTCGGCGACGGCTTCACGGTCACGGCGGTAAAGGACGGCGCGCTCTCCTTCCCCGCACTTTCCGGAGGCACCCTCTCGGTCTTCGCCGTCGGGGGCGACGCCTCGGGCGTTACCCTTTCGGGCGTCTTCTACCCCCTCTCTGACGCGACCCTCACCCCGACCTTTCCGCTCGGCGTGTCCAACTCGTTTATCGGGCAACCGGTCACAATCGAGGTGAAGCGCGGCACCCTTCTGGTGTTCGCCGAGGGATACCCGATCCCTTCGTTCGATTAAAAACAAAAAATAAAAATCCACCCGCCTAGCGGGTGGTTTTTCATTTTCGGGCATAGCCCTAAACGCTACTGGCGACGCACAAGTGCGTTTTAGATTGGCCTGCCAGCCACGCAACTGTTACTTACTACCCATAAATGGGTCCCGTGGGTCAGGTATCGCTATCTGCTCCGATTCTTTGTCTCGCGACAATTGGTCGGCTATATACTCTTTTATTGCTTTTGTGTTCTTCCCCACGGTGTCGACGTAATATCCCTTACACCAAAACTCGCGATTTCGGTACGCAAATTTCATGTTCCCCCATCTTTGAAAAATCATCAGTGCACTCTTTCCTTTCAGGTATCCCATAAACCCCGAAACGCTCATTTTGGGCGGGATGCTTACCAGCATGTGTATGTGATCCGGACATACTTCTCCCTCGACGATCTCTACTCCCTTCCATTGGCATAATTTCCTCAGCATTTCTCTGATCTCTAGTCTTTTGCTTTCATAAAATACCTTCCTGCGATACTTCGGTGCAAAGACTATATGATACTTGCAATTCCACTTGGTGTGTGCTAAACTACTCGTGTCTATGTTATCTTTCTTCATAGATGTTAATCCTCCGTTTGTGGTTCTTTGTTTGGCTGGCAGGCCTTCTTTATTCTACCACAAACGGAGGATTCTCTTCTCATCGGTTAACCTCTTTTGAACCACGCGACTATCGCGTGGTTTTCTT
>CACYZS010000181.1 GCA_902778985.1 uncultured Ruminococcus sp. | reverse complement strand
AAGAATGCGAAAAGAAATGAACGACGCGGTCTTAACCCGCGAGGAACGGGTGGTGTTCGCCCTGCGCGACCTGTACCGCCGCTACGGATATCTGCCTTACCGGATGTCCAAGTTCGAGGAATACGAACTCTACGTCCGCAATAAGGAGTTCATGGTCGGCGACCGCGTCATCGCCTTCAACGACACGAACGGCAAGATGCTCGCCCTGAAACCCGACGTCACGCTCTCGATCATCAAGGGCGGGGAAGACAGACCGGGCGAGAAACAGAAGGTTTATTACGACGAGAACGTCTACCGCGTCTCGAAGAGCACCCACCGCTTCAAGGAGATCCGCCAGGCGGGGCTCGAATGCATCGGCGACGTCGACCTCTACGACGTGTTCGAGACGGTCACGCTCGCGGCGAAAAGTCTCTCGGCGATCGGTGACGATTACCGCCTGACGATCTCGCATCTCGGACTGCTCACCGACGCGCTCCGCCGCGTTTCGTCGGATCCTGCGTTTTTGTCCGAGGCAAGCGGGTGCATCGCGGGCAAGAACGCCCACGACCTCAAAACCACCTGCGACAAATTCGGCGTTTCCTCGTCGGATTACGACGCGCTCTGCCGTCTGCTCGCGGCGAACTTCGCCCCCGAAGACGCCGACGCGTTCCTCTCCTCGCTCCCGAAGACCGGGGCGGCGCAGGAGATCGGGCGGCTCGCCGCTCTGCTCGCGGCGTCCCCCTACGCCGACAAGGTCTGCTTCGATTTCAGCCTGACCGGCGACGTCAACTACTACAACGGCTTCATCTTCAAGGGCTTCCTTCGCGGCATCGCGTCCGACGTCCTCTCGGGCGGTCAGTACGACGGGATGATGGAGAAACTCGGGCGGAAGTCGCGCGCGGTCGGATTCGCGCTCTACCTCGATCTGCTCGAGGCGCTCGACGAACCCGAGACCGGCTTCGACGTCGACGTCCTGCTTCTTTATAATGAAGCGAACGATCCCCGCGAGGTCGCGAAGACAGCCGACGAGATCCGCGCCGCAGGCAAGAGTTGCACGGCGCAGCACGCGATCCCCGAAAAACTCCGCTACCGCGAACTGAAAGACCTTCGGAAGGAGGGAAAATCATGCTGAATATCGCTCTGCCGAAAGGACGGCTCGGCGAGACCGTCTACGACCTCTTCGAGCGGGCGGGCTTCGATTGCCCCTCGATCCGCGAAAAGAGCCGGAAACTGATCTTCGAGAACAAGAAGACCGGCGTCCGCTTCTTCTGGGTGAAACCGTCCGACGTTCCGATCTACGTTGAACGCGGGGCGGCTGATCTCGGCGTCGCGGGCAAGGATATCATTCTCGAATACGCCCCCGACGTCTACGAACTGCTTGACCTGAACCTCGGGAAATGCCGCATGGCGGTCGCCGCGAAGAAGGATTTTCACGACGAAAACACCAAAACCCTTCGCGTCGCGACCAAATTTCCGAACATCGCCTCGACTTACTACGAGGGGATCGGGCGCGACATCGACATTATCAAACTGAACGGCTCGATCGAACTGGCGCCCATTCTCGGGCTCTCCGACGTGATCGTCGACATCGTCGAGACCGGCACGACCTTGCGCGAGAACGATCTCGAAGTCAAGGCGACCATCCTCCCGATCAGCGCGCGGCTGATCGCCAACAAATCGAGTTTCCGCTTCCTGTCCGACGAGATCGGCACGATCACGGAGAAAATGAAAGAACTGGTGAAGACCGATGATTAAGATCCTGAAAATGGGCGAGGTTTCCAAAGAGGAGATCTTTGCCCGCGACAACCCCACGGCAAACGTCTCGGACGCCGTCGCGAAGATCATCTCCGAAGTGCGGGCGGGCGGCGACAAGGCGCTCCTCGACTGCACCGAACGCTTTGACGGCGTGAAACTCTCCTCGGTCGCGGTGACGCGCGGGGAGATCGACGAGGCGTACGACACGGTCGAACCCGCGTTTCTCGACGTCCTTCGCGAGGCGGCGGAAAACATCCGCGCCTTCCACAAGAAACAGGTGCGCGAAGGGTTCCGGATCGGGACCCCCGAAGAGGGCAAGGTCACGGGACAGAAGATCACGCCGATCGAGCGCGTCGGTCTCTACGTTCCGGGCGGCACCGCGGCGTATCCCTCGACCGTTCTGATGGACGCGATCCCCGCGAAGATCGCCGGCTGCCGGACCATCGTGATGGTGACGCCTCCCGGCAAAGACGGGAAGGTCAATCCCGCGATCCTCGCCGCCGCCGACGTGGCGGGCGTCGACCGTATCTACAAGGTCGGCGGAGCGCAGGCGATCGCCGCGCTCGCCTACGGCACCGAAAGCGTCCCGAAGGTCGACAAGATCGTCGGTCCCGGCAACGCCTTCGTCGCCGAGGCGAAGAAACAGGTCTTCGGCGTCGTGTCGATCGATATGATCGCCGGACCGTCCGAGATCCTCGTGGTCGCAGACGCGACCTGCAACCCCGTTTTCGTCGCCGCCGATCTGCTCTCGCAGGCGGAGCACGACAGGAACGCGTCCGCCGTGCTGGTCACCGACAGTTCGGATTTGGCGGAGCGGGTGAGCGCCGAACTCGAGCGGCAGATCCCGCTGCTCCCGCGCAAGGACATCGCCCGCGCGTCGATCGATAAGAACGGAAAGATCATCGTCACCCCCGACTTAAAACAGGCGATCGAGGTCTCGAACGAGATCGCGCCCGAACACCTGGAACTCTCGGTCGAAAACCCCTTTGATTATCTCGACCTCGTCAAGAACGCCGGTTCGGTCTTCCTCGGCAAATGGTGTCCCGAGGCGCTCGGCGACTACTTCGCCGGACCGAACCACACGCTCCCGACCGGGGGGACCGCTCGTTTCTCGTCCCCGCTCTCGGTCGACGATTTCGTGAAGAAAACGCAGTACGTTTACTATACGGCAGACGCGCTCGAGACGGTTTCCGATAAGATCGCGCTCTTCGCCGGGAAGGAGGGGCTCGACGCGCACGCCCGCAGCGTGACGGTCCGCGCCGAAAAAAAGCAATGAGCCGTTTCTTCTCGGATCGGTACGCCTCGCTCGTCCCCTACGTTCCGGGCGAACAGCCGCAGGACCGCCGCTATCTGAAACTCAACACCAACGAGT
>CACYZS010000180.1:3148-4441 GCA_902778985.1 uncultured Ruminococcus sp. | reverse complement strand
TTCAGTTCGTCCGAACCCGCGAAGGCGTTGCGCCGCTTCTCAAACTGCGGCGGGTCCTTCCGGTCGATGGCGAACGAGAGCATCAGGCGGGTGACGGCGTAGGAGATCGCCGTCATCGCGGCGACTGCGCCCGAGACCGCGGCGACGCCGATCAGGATCGCGCTGCTTCTTTTCAGAGCCATTTTCGGTTCTCCTTTCAGGGTTTGTCGGCTGTCTCCTTTTCCAGATTGTCACGGGCGGTGGACAGCATCAGTTTGATCCGGTTGAGTTGGTTGACCTCGCTTGCGCCGGGGTCGTAGTCGACGGCGGCGATGTTCGCTTCCGGGAATGTGTTTTTCAGGGTTTTGATGACGCCCTTCCCCATCACGTGGTTGGGCAGGCATCCGAAGGGCTGGATGCAGACGACGTTCGGCACGCCCATCTTGAGCAGTTCGACCATCTCGCCGCAGAGGAACCACCCCTCGCCGTACTGGTTGCCGATCGAGAGGAAGGGTTCGGCGCCCTCCGCCGTGTCGGCGATCGGGACCGGCGGGGTGAACCGGCGGCTCGCCCGGAGCGCGTCCTCGGCGGGACCGCGCAGATGTTCGAGATAGAAGACCGCCGCGCGGGAGATCAGCGCGTTCTTCCGCGTTCCGCCGAGATACTTGCGGTGGAAATCGCGGTTGTAGAAGCACATGGTGAAGAAATCAAGGAAATCGGGGACCACCGCCTCGGCGCCCTCGGCTTCGAGCAGGTCGACCAGGTGGTTGTTCGCCTGCGGCATATACTTGACCAAGATCTCGCCGACGATACCGATCTTCGGTTTGCGCTTGGTCTCGTCGATCGGGAACTCGTCGAAGGCGCGGACGATCTCGCGGCAGAGCCGCCCGAAGGGAATCCGCTTTTTCGGATCGGTCAGGGCGTCGATCGCGATCTTCTCCCACTTCTCGTGCAGGGCGTTCGCCGAACCCGGCACCACCTCGTAGGGGCGGACGCGGTAGAGGCAACGCATGAAGATATCGCCGATCACGATGGCGCGCACGGTGTCGCGCAAGATCGAGACGTTCAGCCGAAAGCCCGAGTTGCGCTCGATCCCGCCGAAACTGAGCGAGATGACCGGGACCTGCGGGAAGCCCGCCATTCCGAGCGCCCGCCGGACGAAGCCGATGTAGTTGCTCGCGCGGCAGCAGCCGCCTGTCTGCGACATCATCAAAGCCAGCCGGTCGGGATCGTACTTGCCCGACTGCACCGCTTCCATCATCTGTCCGACCATGATGACCGAGGGATAGCAGGCGTCGTTGTTGACGTACTTCA
>CACYZS010000180.1:0-3119 GCA_902778985.1 uncultured Ruminococcus sp. | reverse complement strand
AATGCAGGGGCGACATCTGCGGGGCGAGGATGGTATAGCCCCCGTCCTTCATCTCGCGGGTGAACTCGCGGCGCTCGTAACTGTATTCCCTGACTTCGGGAACGCAGGCGGGACGCTTGGTCTTCATCGCCGCGATCAGACTGCGGATGCGGATGCGCGCCGCGCCGAGGTTGTTCACCTCGTCGATCTTCAGAACGGTGTAGGGTTTGCCGGCGTGCGCGAGGATCTCGGCGACCTGGTCGGTCGTCACGGCGTCAAGCCCGCACCCGAACGAGTTGAGTTGGATCATTTCGAGGTCGTCGCGCCCCGCGACGTACTCCGCCGCGTCGTAGAGCCGCGAATGGTAGATCCACTGGTCGAGGACGCGGAGCGGACGCCCGGCGCGGTCGACCTGCGGCAGACTGTCTTCCGAGAGAACGTGGAAGCCGAAGGACGCGATCATCTCGGGGATCCCGTGATTGATCTCGGGATCGCTGTGGTAGGGACGCCCGGCAAGCACCAATCCGCGTTCGCCCTTCTTTTCCATCCGGTCGAGCAGTTCCCTGCCCTTTGCCCGGACGTCGGCTTTGGCTTTGCGCTGTTCCGCCCACGCGGCTTTGACGGCGGCGCGCACCTCGTGCGCGGGGATCCCCCACGCCTCGCGGCAAACGTCGGAAAGACGTTTCGCGATCTCGCTTTCGCTCTTGAAGGTAAGGAAGGGGTGCAGATAGCGGATCTTGCCCGCCATCACGTCCTCCATATTGTTCTTGATGTTCTCGGGGTACGAGATCACCATAGGGCAGTTGTAACTGTTTTTCGGGTTCTCGTTCTCGCGGTACTCGTAGAAGACCGAGGGGTGGAAGACCGTCGTGATCCCCTCGCGGATCAACCACTCGATATGACCGTGCGCGAGTTTGGCGGGATAACATTCGGATTCCGACGGGATCGACTCCATACCGAGTTGATAGATCTTCCGGCTCGCGTAGGGCGAGAGGATCACGCGGAAGCCGAGTTCCCGGAAGAAGGTCGCCCAGAAGGGATAGTTCTCGTACATATTGAGCACGCGCGGGATCCCGATAACGCCGCGCGGCGCGTCCTTTTCGGGGAGGGGTTCGTAGCCGAAGAGCCGCTCGCGCTTGTAGGCGTAGAGGTCCTCCCCGCGTTTCGCCCCGCCCGCCGTCGCGATCTTCTTTTCGCAGCGGTTGCCGGTGATATACCGTCTGCCGCCCGAGAAGGTGTTGACCGTGAGCAGACAGTTGTTCTCGCACCCGCCGCAGCGCGTGGTCGTCCCGGTGTAGGACAGGTTGCGGATCTCCTCGAACGAAAGGATGGTCGAGGGGCGTCCGTCGTCGTTTTCGCGCGCGATCAGCGCCGCGCCGAACGCGCCCATCACCCCGGAGATGTCGGGGCAGATCACGTTCACCCCGGCGATCTGTTCGAGCGCGCGGAGAACCGCGTGGTTATAGAAGGTGCCGCCCTGCGCCACGATGTGCGAACCGAGACTGCGCGCGTCGGTCAGGTGAATGACCTTATAGAGCGCGTTCTTGATGACCGAATACGCAAGCCCGGCGGAAATGTCGGCGACCGACGCGCCTTCCTTCTGCGCCTGCTTGACCTTCGAGTTCATGAAGACGGTGCAGCGCGTGCCGAGGTCGACCGGGGCTTTCGCCGAGATGGCTTCGCGGGCGAACTGTTCCGCCGAAAGCCCGAGGGACTCTGCGAAATTCTCGATGAACGAACCGCACCCCGACGAGCACGCCTCGTTCAGCATGATGCTGTCGACCGTGCCGCCCTTCAAACGGATGCATTTCATATCCTGTCCGCCGATGTCGAGAACGCAGTCGGTCTCGGGATCGAAGAACATCGCCGCTTTCGCGTGCGCGACCGTCTCGACCTCGCCGTGATCGAGCGAGAAAGCCGATTTCAGGAGTTGCTCGCCGTACCCGGTCGAGCAGGCGCCGGCGATCTTCGCCCCGGCGGGCAGTACCTTTTCGAGTTCCTCCATCGCGCGGATCGCCGTCTTGACGGGGTTGCCCTGGTTGTTGGCGTAGAACGTGTGGAGCAGTTCGCCCGACGTGCCGATCAGAACCAGTTTGGTCGTGGTGGATCCGGCGTCGATACCGAGGTAGCAACGCCCCTTGTAGGTCGAAAGATCTCCGCGACCGACGCGGGCTTTGGCGTGCCGATCGAGGAACGCCCGATAATCATCTTCCCCCGAAAAGAGGGGATCCAAACGCTTGGATTCAAAATCGCATCCGGTCTGCTCGGAAAGACGCGCGAGCAGGTCGGAAAACGGGATCTCTGCCCCGCCGTCGCGGTTCATCGCCGCGCCGAGCGCCGCGAACAGATGCGAGTTCGCGGGATCGATCACGTCGTCCGGTGCCAGTTTCAGCGTCTTGACGAACGCCTTTTTGAGTTCGGGCAAAAAGTGGAGCGGCCCGCCGAGGAAGGCGACCTTGCCCCGGATGGGTTTCCCGCACGCCAACCCCGACACGGTCTGGGTCACCACCGCCTGAAAGATCGAGGCGGCGATATCCGAACGCGCCGCGCCGTCGTTGATGAGCGGCTGGATATCGGTCTTGGCGAACACGCCGCAGCGGGACGCGATGGGATAGACGGTTTTGGCGTCCTTCGCCGCCTCGTTCAGCCCCGCGGCGTCGGTCTGGAGCAGCGCCGCCATCTGGTCGATGAAGGAGCCGGTGCCGCCGGCGCACACGCCGTTCATCCGCTCGTCAAGCCCGCCGCGGAAATAGATGATCTTGGCGTCCTCGCCCCCGAGTTCGACGGCGACGTCGGTATCGGGGTGATAGGTCGAGATCGCCGTGGCGACCGAGACCACTTCCTGCACGAACGGCAGTCCGAGCGAACGCGCGATGCCGAGCGCGCCCGATCCCGTCACCGAGACCGAGAGCGTCGCGTCGCCGATCTTCTCTTTTGCCTGTTCGATCAGTTGTTTCAGCGTCTCGCGCGTTTGGGCGCGGTGGCGCAGATATTCCCCGAACAGGATCGTCCCGTCGGGAGACAGGATCGCGAGTTTGACGGTGGTCGAACCGATGTCGACCCCGCAGCGGAGAACGGCGTCGGTCATTCCTCTTTCCCCCCGATCGCCGCGGGTTCTTCGACCGTCGCGGGTTCCGCCG
>CACYZS010000179.1 GCA_902778985.1 uncultured Ruminococcus sp. | reverse complement strand
CTTTACCGTTTCCGAGGAAAACAGGAAAGGAAAGAACGGATATGAAAGCAACCGGAATCGTCCGAAGAATCGACGATCTCGGACGCGTCGTGATCCCGAAAGAGATCCGGCGCACCATGCGGATCCGCGAAGGGGATCCCCTTGAGATATACACCGACCGGGACGGAGAGGTCATTTTCAAGAAGTATAGTCCGATCGGGGAACTGACCGTATTCGCCTCACAGTACGCCGACACGCTGCACAAGGCAGGCGGGTTGAACGTCGCCGTGGCGGATCGGGACGCCGTGATCGCGGTCGCCGGGGTACCGAAGAAGGAGTATCTCGAAAAGAAACTGACGCCCGAGATCGAAAAAGTGATGGAGGGACGCTCGCTCTACGAATACCGCGCCGGGGAAGAGCGGATCGCCCTGACCGACGACGGGATGTCGTGTTACGTCCGGGTGGCGATGCCCATTATCTCGGACGGCGACGTCGTCGGATGCGTCTGCTCGCTCTCGGGCGGCGACGAGAAGCGCGAGAGCGTCGGCAAGGACGTGGAAAGCAAGTTGATTACGACCGCCGCCGCGTTCCTCGGTCATCAGATCGGGGATTGAACGAATGAAGGGATCCGGAGAACGACGCTTCGTCCGGATCTTTTCTTTTGCGTTTTGCTTTGCCGAAAAAGATTGACAGAACGGGAATAAATAAGTATAATAGTACTGTTACGGATTTATGGGGAGAAACCCCTGCAAACGGGGTAGATCGGTATGCAACCATCTGAGACTTTGACGCTCTGTCCCGGCGTTTTGTTCGACTATATTCCCACAGAGGATTATAAGAACGCCGCGTTCGCCGTCGGATTCAAATACCGTATCAAACGCGGTTATTCCTCTGCGGACGCGATGCTCTCGCGCCTCTTGTTCCGTACGTCCCGGGACTATCCGACGCATACGGTTTTCTCCCGCCGCCTCGAGGAACTCTACTCGACCGACCTTTCGGTGCAGTCGACGAGGCACGGCGATTTTCGCGCCGCACTCTTTCAGGCGACCTTCCTTGACGAACCCTTCGTTCACGAGGTCCCGTCGTTTACAAAAGAGGTACTATCCTTTGTCGCCGGGGCGATCCTTCGTCCGGCGTATGACAAGAAGGGACAGTTCCAAGCGGACGCGATCGCGCAGGAAAAACTGACGCTTCTTGACCAGATCAAGGCGATCAAGAACAGCAAGAGCGCGTATGCGCATATGCGACTTTGCGAGATCACCGCCGACCCCAACCGCTACGACGTTCCCGACTACGGGACCGAAGAGGAGATCGAGGCGATCACGGCAGAGAGTCTGGCAAGTCGTTACCGTGATATGCTTTACCGCTCCGAGATCCGGTTCGTGTACGCGGGTTCAATGCCGCAAGAGACGGTCGTCGCCCTTATGCGGGATCTTTTTGAAGAGATATTGGTCGCGCGCAACCCCGTTAAAGGATGCAACAGTATGCCGCGCCGCGCCGCCCACTCGCCGATCCTTCGCGTGGTAGAGGAGACCGACGGGGAGCAGGCGATGCTCGGGCTCTCCTACCGTTTGCCGATCGGGTTCGGCAGTCCGGAAGCCGAAAAGGCGATCATGCTTTCCGCCGTACTGTCAGATGCCCCTATGGCGCTTCTGTTCTCCGAGGTGCGAGAGAAGAACGGGTACTGTTATTCGATCCGATCGACGATGAGGGCGTCGAACAGGGATTTTGTGATCCTCTGCGGGATCGAACCCGGGAGTGAAAGGAAGGTCGAGCGCGCCGTTTCGCGCGTACTGTCGACCGTCCGGGCGGGGAAGACCGATCCGGCGCTTCTTTCCGCCGCTTTGTCCTACGTCAGAATGGCGATCACGTCGATGTTTGAGAACGTAGACGCGACGGTGAACTACGTTCTGTTCCGCCGCCTGTTCGGAATGCCCGTCGATCTCTCGGAATTCATCGGGAAGTGCGCGGCGGTTTCTGCCGGGGATCTTGCGTCTTTTCTGAAAAAGGTGCGTCCCGACGCCGTGTATCTCTACACTCCGAAAGGGGGCGACCGGAATGGCTGACGTGATCCTGCATGACCACCCCGAGTTCCGGGAACGCTACTACGAGATCCGGCGCGAGGGGCTACCCGTCATCTACCTGATCCCGAAAAAACGCGTGAACAGTTACGCCCTTCTGCGCGTCGGGATCGGTTCCTACGACCGCTATTACCGCGACGGGGACAGGATCCGTCGCGTTCTTCCCGGGAGCGCCCATTTTCTTGAACACAAACTTTTCGCCAATCCCGACGGGAGCGACGCGATGGAGCGGATGCGCGATCTCGGCGCCGACGCCAACGCCTACACCACGGGGACGGCGACCTGTTATCTTTGCAACTGCCGCGAAAATTTTGGCGTTGTGTTGCGGGAACTGCTGACCTTCGTATCGCAGCCGTATTTCACGAAAGAAAACGTCGAGAACGAGAAGAAGATCATCTTGCAGGAAGCGGCGATGTACGCCGACTCTCCCTCCTCCCGCTTGATCATCGAAGCGGCGCGGCAACTCTACCGCGAGCACCCGATCCGCGACGAGATCGTCGGGACGCCCGCCTCGATCAAAAAGATCACGCCGCACCGTCTCTACGACGTTTACCGCGCTTTTTACCACACCGGGAATATGCAGTTGTTCATCTCGGGCGATCTCACGCCTGACGACGTGCTGAACGCGCTCTCTGACGTCTCGATGCCGACCGGAAAAGACGATTTCCGCATCCTCCCGACCTTTGAGGGCGGACGGTACGATCACCCGATCCGTACGCTTCGCCGCCGGGTGTCGAAACCCCTGTTCTCGGTCACGAGCGGTTTCCCCGAACCCGAAGGGGATCCGAGCGAACGCCGTCGGCGGATGCTTGCGGTCAGTATCATCAACGCGCCTTGTGAATTACTGCAACCGATACTTTGGCTAAATCATAAGAATGACCCGCTGTGATCCTTTCCTGTTACGGAAAGCGATCACAGCGGGTTTGTTTTGTTTCGGTTCGATCGCCGGGGTTGCCGGCGTTTTTTTATGGGCACGTTCCCTTGCGCGCGGCTTTGCCGCGCGCAGTACGCCGAGGACGTCGCCACCTTTGACGACGAGGAAGAACTGGTGGACGCGTTCTGCGATTCGATCCCCGAGGGGATGGATCCTTTCACCGAGGCGTCGATTTTCGGAACGCTTTCCGCAACGTACGTAAATACCGTTCTGCGCGAACTGTTTTCGCCCGAACGACTGGATCTGACGGTGATCCGTCCGGATCATACGATAGAAACGGAGGAAGACGAATGAGTTATCTGGCTGCCGAGCGTATCTCGGTCATTTCGTTCCCGGGACTCGGTATCGGCAAATTTAAGGTGGACAGCGTCGCGTTCACGCTTTTCGGACGTTTTGACGTCGCGTGGTACGCCCTGTTCATCACGCTCGGGATCGTTCTGGCGTTCGTTTACATCAACTACCGGATCAAGGAATTCGGCTGGAACCTCGATCTGCTTCTCGACATCGGGCTTCCGACCGTCGTGTTCGGCGTGATCGGGACGCGGCTCTACTACGTTCTGACGACGCTTGAAGAGTATCACAGTTTCTACGACGTGATCGCGATCTGGAACGGCGGGCTCGGGATCTACGGCGGATTGATCGCCGGGGGGATCACGGTCTTCGTGATGACGCGGATCAAAAAGATCAGTTTCATGCGGTTCGCCGACTGCGTTTGCCCGTCCCTGATCATGGCGCAGGCGATCGGACGTTGGGGCAACTTTATGAACGGCGAGGCGTTCGGAAGCGAAACGTCCATCTTCTGCAGGATGGGGCTGAACAACGTGAACACCGCGTACTACACGGTGTACGTTCACCCGACCTTCCTGTACGAGTCGCTCTGGAACATCCTCGGTTTCATCCTGATCAATCTGTTCTACAAGCACCGGAAATATAACGGACAGGTCTTTCACCTCGTATTCGCGTGGTACGGCTTCGGGCGGATGTTCATCGAACTGCTCCGCACGGATTCGCTTTACCTGATCCCGCATCACGAGGTGTGGTACAATAAAATCTCGGTCCTCGTCGGATTCCTTGCGTTCGTGATCTGCACGACCTGGATGACGGTCAAACTGATCCGTATCAAGCAGGGAAAGGAACCGGCAAGAGAACCGATGGAGCAAACGAAGGAGAACAAAAAATGAGCGCCATTCTGATCGACGGGAAGAAGGTTTCAGGGGATATCCGCGAGAGTCTCAAAACCGAGACTGCGGAATTCGTGCAAAAGACCGGAATTACTCCTGGGCTTGCCGTCGTGCTGGTCGGGAACGATCCCGCCTCGGCAGTCTACGTACGCAACAAGCACCGTGCCTGCGGGGAGATCGGTTTCTATTCCGAAGTGCACGAATTGCCCGAAGATACCCATGAAGAGGATCTTCTTGCGTTGCTCGATCGGCTGAATGCAGATCCGAAGATCCACGGGATCCTCGTGCAGTTGCCGCTTCCGAAACAGATCGACGCGGACAAGGTGATCCGCAGGATCAAACCCGAAAAGGACGTCGACGCGTTTCACCCCGAAAACGTCGGGCGGATCATGCTCGGCAACTATCATTTTCTCCCCTGCACGCCCGCAGGCGTGATGGCGCTGCTCGACGCTTACGGGATCGATCCGGCAGGGAAGGATTGCGTCGTGATCGGCAGAAGCAACATCGTCGGCAAACCGCAGGCGCTTCTGCTTCTCGAACGGAACGCGACGGTCACGATCTGCCATTCGAGAACGGCGGACCTTGCGTCGCATACCAAACGGGCGGATATCGTCGTCGTCGCGGTCGGCAAACCCCGCTTCTTCAATGCCGATATGGTCAAGCCGGGCGCCGTTGTGATCGACGTCGGGATCAACCGTCTCCCCGACGGGAAACTCTGCGGCGACGCGGATTTTGAGCCGATCGCCGCAATCGCGTCGGCGATCACCCCCGTTCCGGGCGGCGTCGGGCCCATGACCATCACGATGCTGATGAAAAACACGCTTGCCGCGGCGCGTGAGAGCGTGAACAGAGAATGAATATGGACACAATTAAATACGTGATTTTTTGTATGATTTGGGGCACTGATCCAGAACTTAGCAAAGGCGCCGTGATAGATACTACTGTTGGAATCATAGCCTACGTGCTTTTTGTAGCCTTGTTTGTTGTAACATTTTTTATTATAGATAATAAGACTAACTGGAAGATTCCAATTAAGATTATCTGTTCTCTTGCAATATTGATTTTGTTCGTTATTCTTGCTTTTGTCATTGCGTTTCTTTGCGAGATTTGGTTCAAATAATTGATTGTTCACAACCGGAGAGCGAGTGAACCGTCCTTGATTTGCGAATATTCCATCGTGACGGACGGGACAACAAAACAAAGCGTTTTTCGGCAAAAAACTATTGACAAATCAGGTTCCCGTGTGTATAATATAGCAAGACGGCGAAATTATTGCCTCTTGTCAAAAGCGAAGGGGGGGAAACAGAATGGCAGAAATCAGAGTGAAAGAGAACGAGACGATCGACAGCGCGCTGCGTCGTTTCAAGCG
>CACYZS010000178.1 GCA_902778985.1 uncultured Ruminococcus sp. | reverse complement strand
CTCCCACGCGGCGGTCGTCGCGCGCGGCATGGGCACCTGCTGCGTTTCGGGCTGCTCCGCGATCACCAACTTCGACGAGGACAACAAGACCTTCGTTCTGGCGGGCAAGACCTACCACGAAGGCGACCTGATCTCGATCGACGGTTCGACCGGTAACATCTACGACGGCGCGATCGCCACGGTGGACGCCACCGTTTCGGGCGACTTCGGCCGCATCATGGCTTGGGCTGACAAGTATCGTGCCGCACCGAGCATATGTTCTTCGAGGGCAACCGTATCGACGCGTTCCGTGAAATGATCTGCGCCGACACCGCCGAAGAGCGCGAGGCAGCGCTCGACAAGATCCTGCCGATGCAGCAGGGCGACTTCGAGCAACTCTACGAGGCGATGGAAGGCAACCCCGTGACCATCCGCTTCCTGGATCCGCCGCTCCACGAGTTCGTTCCCACGAACGAAGAGGACATTGCGCTTCTCGCGAAGGCGCAGGGCAAGACCGTTGCCGACATCAAGTCGATCATCGCGGCTCTCCATGAGGCGAACCCGATGATGGGTCACCGCGGCTGCCGTCTGACCGTCACCTATCCCGAAATCGCGCGTATGCAGACCAAGGCTGTGATCCGCGCCGCGATCAACGTTACGAAGAAGCACCCCGACTGGAAACTCGTTCCCGAGATCATGATCCCGCTGGTCGGCGAGGCCAAGGAACTCGCGTTCGTGAAGAAGATCGTGGTCGAGACCGCCGACGCCGAGATCGCCGCCGCGAAGTCCAACCTCAAGTACGAGGTCGGTACGATGATCGAGATCCCGCGTGCCGCTCTGACCGCTGACGACATCGCCAAAGAGGCTGAGTTCTTCTGCTTCGGTACCAACGACCTGACCCAGATGACCTACGGCTTCAGCCGCGACGACGCCGGCAAGTTCCTCGGCGCGTACTACGACGCCAAGATCTTCGAGTTCGATCCGTTTGCGAAACTCGACCAGGTCGGCGTGGGCAAACTGATGAAGATGGCAGTCCAACTCGGCAGAAGCGTCCGTCCGGATATGCACTGCGGCATCTGCGGCGAACACGGCGGCGATCCTACGTCGGTCGAGTTCTGCCACCAGATCGGTCTCTCCTACGTCTCCTGCTCGCCCTTCCGTGTGCCGATCGCCCGGCTCGCCGCCGCGCAGGCCGCTCTCAGATAAGGGCAAACCAATCCAAAGCAAAACGCCGCCCGTGCAGGTCTTCTGCGCGGGCGGCAATTTATGCGGTCGCTCCGCGCCCGCATGATTTGACTTTTTGCTTGTTCCGTGCTATACTTAATCCGATCACTCCGAAAGGATAGTTGCCCTATGAAAATGCAAGAGATGTTCGGCGAGGCGAAGTTCGTCGGGCGTGAAGACAAGTCCGGCTTCGCCGTTCTGCGCGGCCATTTCAAACTGAAGAAAAAAGGGAAGGCGACACTCCGCGTGGTCGGACTCGGCTTCTTTACCTGTTATATCAACGGACAGCGCGTCGGGGACGACCGCTTTCTGCCGCTGTTCACCGATTACGAGGCGCGCAAGGAGTATCCCGCGGGCGAGGTGGTCACGGGACATCGTCTCTACGTCCCCGAATACGACATCTCCGACCTGGTCAAAGAAGGCGACAACCTGATCGCGATCTCGTTCGGAGGCGGCTGGTACACCATCACCAGTTACCGTTTTGAAGCCAAGTGCCGTTTCGGCGATCCCAAGGCGATCTGGCGGGTGAGCACCGACGAGGGCGACTTCGTTTCCTCGGACGCGGATCTTATCGCTCCGGGTTACGTCACCGACTACGAGTTCTCGACGCACGAGTTTCAGGATCGCACCGACTTCGATCCCGCGATCTTCACTCCCGACTTCGACGAGAG
Organism: uncultured Ruminococcus sp.; assembly: GCA_902778985.1. Taxonomy (GTDB): domain Bacteria; phylum Bacillota; class Clostridia; order Oscillospirales; family CAG-272; genus UBA1740. Next base: position 1,522 of record CACYZS010000178.1, on the reverse strand, counting down.
CGGGCTTGCGCACGCTTCCCTCGCCGCCCCGGTCGAGACCGAGTACCTTTCGACCGACTGTCCCGCCGACCGCGTGATCGAGACCATCACGCCGCGCTTCCTCTGCGAGCGCGACGGCGTCAAGGTCTACGACGCCGGCAAAAATCTGTCGGGGGTGCCGGTTTTCAAACTCGGGGAGCAGGGGTTTGCCGAGGTTTTCTTCTCGGAAGAGTGCACCAAGGACTGGATGCCAGATCCCGACCACAACTTCAAACAGGAATATAAAGTCAAGGGGAAGCCCGGTTCGGTTGTTTCGCCCGACTTCACCTGGTTCGGGTTCCGCTACTTCTCGGTGGTCGGCGACGCCGAGCCGATGAAAGTCGAGTTTATCCATACCGATCTTCCCGTGACGAGCGGTTTCGAGTCCGATAACGAGATGCTGAACTGGATCTACCGGACGGCTCTGCACACCGAGTTCTGCAACCTGCATACCGGCGTTCCGTCCGACTGCCCGCATATCGAGCGGCTGGGTTACACCGGCGACGGGCAACTGACCGCGCTGTCGCTGATGACCATGACCGACGCCAAGCCCCTCTACCGCAAGTGGATCGGCGACATCCTCGACTGTCAGGACACCCTGACCGGGCACGTCCAGTATACCGCGCCGTACTTCCGGTGCGGCGGCGGTCCCGGCGCGTGGGGGTGCGCGATCGTCGAGATGCCCTACCTCTTCTGGAAGCAGTACGGCGACGACTCGCTCGCCCGCACCGCCTATCCGCAGATGAAGCGGTATTTCGACTACCTCGAAGCGCACTCGGTCGACGACCTGGTCGCCTCTGACAAGGCGGGCGAATGGTGCCTCGGCGACTGGTGCACGCAGACGCGCGTCGTGCTGCCCGCGGCGTTCGTCAACAACTACTACTACGTCCGCAGCCTGACGCGCGCGGTGGAACTCGCCAAGCGCTTCGGCTTTGACAAGGACGTCCCCGAGTTTGAAGCCCGCATCGCCCGGCGCAAAGCAGCACTCACCGCGGCGTACTTCAACACCTGGGACGGCAACTTTATCGGGGGGCTCCAGGGCGCGAACGCCTTTATGGTCGACCTCGGGCTCGGCGACGAGCGCACCTACGCTAATCTCGTGAAGATCTATTCCGAGACCGGCGCGCTCGACACCGGCATCTGCGGCACGGAAGTACTGCTCCGCGTGCTCTGCGAACACGGCGATATCGATCTTGCCGTCAAACTGCTTTCGCCCGACAAACCGGTCGCCTTCCGCGGTTGGCGCGACGCCGGCGCGACCACGCTCTGGGAATACTTCTGCGGCTCGACGCGCGTCCGCTCGCACAACCACCCGATGTTCGGCTCGGCGGTCACCAACCTGTTCCGCTACCTGCTCGGGATCAGGGACGCAGGCGACGCGGGCTTCGACGCCGTCACCATCGCGCCGTATCTTCCCGAGGGCATGAACCGCCTGAACGGATACCAGACCGTCCCGAAAGGGAAGATCTCGCTCTCGATGCTCCGCACCGAGGACAAGATCCAC
>CACYZS010000177.1 GCA_902778985.1 uncultured Ruminococcus sp. | reverse complement strand
GCCCCGCCGGATCGGACTTTCGGCGACCGTCGGCGATCTTGCGAAGGCCGCCGAGTGGCTCGGCGCGGGCAGCGGACGAGAGACCCAGGCGCCGCCCCCGCCGCAGCAGAAACTGCATTGGCGGCTCGGCATGGAGCATTTCTACTACCAGAACCCGAACGAGGAACAGCGCCCGTCGGCTGACGACGCGGCGCACGAGGAACGCTCCGGCGTCGCCTTGATCGATCCGGGGTACGAATTCCTCTACGATACGGTCAAGGATAAAAAGTGCCTGGTCTTCTCAAACTCCCGCGAAGAGACCGAATACGTGACGGCGACGCTCCGTCAGATCGCGAAGAACCGGCACGAGAACGATATTTTCTTGATCCACCACGGCAATCTCTCAGCCGCGCTCCGCGAGGACGCGGAAATGAAGATGAAGGACGAAGAGATCCGCAACGCGGTCACCTGCGCGACCGTGACGATGGAACTCGGGATCGACATCGGTCGGCTCGAGCGCGTGGCGCAACTCAACGCGCCGACCACCGTTTCGTCGTTTCTGCAACGGCTCGGGCGTTCGGGACGGCGCGATCTGCCGCCCGAGATGATGATGGTCTTCCGCGAGGAGTCGGCGCTCCCGAACACGCCGCTCCCGAAACTGATCCCGTGGGAACTTTTGCGCGGGATCGCGCTCGTGCAACTCTACGTCGAGGAACGCTTCATCGAACCGCCCTCCAAAAAGGAGATGCCCTTCAGTCTCGCGTTCCACCAGACTATGAGCATCCTTTCGTCGGGCGGGGAACAGACGCCGAAGAATCTGGCGGAACGGGTGCTGACCCTCCCGCCGCTCTCGCATATCTCGAAAGAGGATTACCGCGAATTGCTGGTCTCGATGATCAACCGCGAATATCTTGAGTTCACCGAGGAAAAGACGCTGATCGTCGGGCTTCGCGGAGAACGGCTGACCGGGAGTTTCAAGTTCTACGCCGTCTTTCAGGACAGCGAGGACTTCACCGTCCGGTGCGGTTCCGACGAGATCGGCACCATCACCACTCCGCCGCCCGTCGGCGACCGGTTCGCCCTTGCGGGGCGCGTCTGGGAAGTGCTGGAGATCGAGGTCGAAAAGCACTTGATCTTCGTCAAGGGCGTCGACGGGAAAATGGAGATCTCCTGGCCGGGCGGCTTCGGCGAGATCCATACGCGCGTACTTGAAAAGATGCGCGACGTCCTGCTCGGCGACGCGGAATACCCCTACCTGATGCCCAACGCCCGCGAACGACTCGCATCGGCGAGAAAACTCGCGAAGGGGACCGGAATGGACGAAAAACTGCTGATCCCGATCGGCGGTTCGTCCTACGTTCTGTTCCCGTGGCTCGGGACGCGCGCGTTCCGCACCATTCGCCGCTTTCTGCAAACCAACGCCAGGCAGTTCGGGATCTCCGACGTCACGTCCGAGGGCTGTTGTTTCATCACCTTCAAGGTCAAGGACGGTATGGGCGACAAACTTGAAAAGTCTCTGATCGGCAAACTGCAGAGCGAGGGGATCGATCCGCTCACTTTGGTCGGGGAAGGCGAATGTCCGGTTTTCGAGAAGTACGACGACTGCTTGCCGCCCGATCTGTTACGGCGCGCGTTCGCGCGCGACCGGCTATCGCCCGACGAGGTGATCCTGCGGTTCTCCGCGGAAGGAGGATGTTTCGATGCCTGACATTTATTCGATCCTTGCGCCGTACTACGACGAATGGAACGCCGAGATCGATTACGCCGCGTGGGCGGACGGGATCGAAGGGTTCTTTGCCAAGTACGCCGAAGGAAAGGTCGCAGACGTCCTTGATCTCGCGTGCGGGACCGGGCGTATGACGATCGAACTCGCTAAGCGCGGGTACGATATGATCGGCGTCGACCGTTCGCCCGAGATGCTCGATTTTGCGCGTACGGCGGCGGAAGAGGCGGGGGAGGGTATTTCGTCCCGGATCCTGTGGCTTTTGCAGGAGATGACCGCATTTGAACTCTACGGGACGGTCGACGCGGTCGTGTGCTGTCTCGATCCCGTCAACCACCTTTCCGGCGTCTCCGACCTCGGACGGTGCTTCTCGCTCGTCCACAACTATCTCAACCCCGACGGACTGTTTCTGTTCGACGTGAACACCAAGCACAAGTTCGAGACGGTCTACGCCGATCGGACTTACGCCTTTGAGGCGCCGGGCGTCTACTGCACCTGGGAGAACCGGTACGCGCGGGGCGTCTGTGACTTTCACATCACGCTTTTCCGCGAGGAAGAGACGGGGAAGTACCGTCGCTACGAGGCGAACGAACGCGAGCGGGCGTATTCGATCCGCACGCTGAAAATCGAACTGGAAAAAGCGGGCTTCGAGTGGATCGGCGCCTACCCGACGCCGTCGGGCGGAACGCTTACGGGCGACGAAGACCGCTGGTATATCGCCGCACGGGCGAAAAAAGACTGAAAGAGAAAGAGTATGGAAAACGAAAAAAGGATCCCCTCGCGCCTTCTGCGAGGAATGACGAGGGACGGAAGCGCGCGGATCGTCGTCGCGGATACCCGCGGGATCGTAGAGACCGCGCGTAGGTACCATAAAACCGCGCCTACGGCGACGGCGGCTCTCGGACGGCTTCTGACCGCTACGTCGATGCTCGGGAGTATGTTGGGCGAAAAAACCGACTCTCTGACCGTTACGGTCGCGGGTGACGGACCTGCAGGGCGACTGCTCGCCGTATCCGACTATCTCGGGTGCGTGCGCGGATATATCGAGAACCCGACGGCGGATCCGCCGAGAAAGTCGAACGGCAAACTCGACGTAGGCGCCGCTGTCGGGCACGGGTCACTTTCCGTTATCCGCGAGATCGAAGAAGGAAAACGGCAGACCGGGACGGTCGAACTCGTTTCGGGCGAGATCGCAGAGGATTTCACGCACTATTTCGCCGAGAGCGAGCAGATCCCGTCGGTTTGTTCCCTCGGGGTACTGGTCGCCCCGGACGGAAGTTGTCTGGCGGCGGGCGGCGTCCTGATCCAGTTGCTCCCGTTCCCCGATCCCGCGACGGTCGACAAGATCGAAAAGAACGTCCCGAACATCAGCAGCGTATCGTCGCTGCTCGACGAAGGGAAAACGCTCGAAGAGATCGCCGCGCTCGCCTTTGAGGGGATCGAGTTCGACCCGTTCGATACGATCG
>CACYZS010000176.1 GCA_902778985.1 uncultured Ruminococcus sp. | reverse complement strand
AGAACGAAGGTCTTGTTGTCCTCGTCGAAGTTGGTGATCGCGGAGCAGCCCGAAACGCAGCAGGTGCCCATGCCGCGCGCGACGACCGCCGCGTGGGAGGTCATACCGCCGCGGACCGTCAGGATACCCTGCGCCGCCTTCATACCCTCGATGTCCTCGGGAGAGGTCTCGAGACGAACGAGAACGACCTTCTCGCCCTTCGCCTTCCACGCCTTGGCATCCTCGGCGGTGAAGACGATCTTGCCGCACGCGGCGCCGGGAGACGCGGCGAGCGCCTTGGCGATGACCTGCGCGGTCTTGATCGCCTTGGGATCGAACTGCGGGTGGAGCAGCGTGTCGAGGTTGCGGGGATCGATCATCAGAACTGCCTTCTTCTCGTCGATCTTGCCCTCGTCCACGAGGTCGCAGGCGATCTTCAGAGCGGCGGGAGCGGTTCTCTTACCGTTGCGGCACTGGAGCATATAGAGTTTGCCGTTCTCGACGGTGAACTCCATATCCTGCATATCGCGGTAGTGATCCTCGAGTTTGTCGCAGACTTCGATGAACTGCTTGTACGCCTCGGGGAACTTCTTCTCCATTTCGGAGATGGGCATCGGGGTACGGACGCCGGCGACGACGTCTTCGCCCTGCGCGTTGGTCAGGAATTCGCCCATCAGTTTGTTTTCGCCGGTCGCGGGATCGCGGGTGAACGCGACGCCGGTACCGGAGTTGTCGTTCAGGTTACCGAAGACCATCGGCATCACGTTGACGGCGGTACCCCAGGAGTACGGGATATCGTTGTCGCGGCGATAGACGTTGGCGCGCGGGTTGTCCCAGGAACGGAAGACGGCGCGGATCGCGGCGTTGAGTTGTTCCTTCGGATCGGACGGGAAGTCCTCGCCGAGTTGCTTCTTGTATTCCGCTTTGAACTGGTTGGCAAGTTCCTTCAGGTCGGCGGCGGTCAGTTCAACGTCGAACTTGACGCCCTTCTCTTCCTTCATCTTGTCGATCAGTTGCTCAAAGTACTTCTTGCCGACCTCCATAACGACGTCGGAGAACATCTGGATAAACCGACGGTAGGAGTCGTAAACGAAACGCTCGAACTTGGGATCGGGGTTGCCCGCGATCATCGAAGCGACGACCTGGTCGTTCAGACCGAGGTTCAGGATGGTGTCCATCATACCGGGCATGGACGCACGGGCGCCCGAACGGACCGAGACCAGCAGCGGATTCTTCAGATCCCCGAACTTCTTGCCGTTGATCTTCTCCATGATCTCGACGTTCTTCATGATCTCCGCCATGATCTCGTCGTTGATCTTTCTGCCGTCCTCGTAGTACTGGGTGCACGCTTCCGTGGTGATCGTGAAGCCCTGGGGAACGGGAAGACCGATGTTGGTCATCTCCGCCAGGTTCGCGCCCTTACCGCATTTTCGCCGGGTATGCGCCCGGGCACAAAATCGTTCATAGTATTATAGCACAACAAAAAAAGATTTTCCATACTGTTTTGACAAATAATCCTTTTTAAGACAATGTTTACAAATTGTTCATATTCGCCCCGTCGAAAACGGACTGCAAAGTGTTGCAAACGACGGGCGGGTGTGCTATAATTAACCTGCCTCGTAAACCGTTTCAGACGAGCAAAGGCCACACGTTTCCGTAGCTCAGCAGGATAGAGCGACCGCCTCCTAAGCGGTAGGTCGGGTGTTCGAATCACCTCGGGAACGCCATAAAGAACGCAAGCACCCCGAGGGGCGCTTGCGTTCTTTATCACTTTCGCGCAAGATTCGGAACACCGAAAACGCGACCGGACGGGTGCGTTTTCTAAGCAGCCGCGCTTCCTCTCAGGTTTCCCTTTCCTCTGCGCTTCGCGCGGATGCGGGTTCTGAATCACCTCGGGAACGCCATAAAGAACGCAAGCACCCCATGGGCGCTCGCGTTCTTTATCACTTTCGCGCAAGATTCGGAACACCGAAAACGCGACCGGACGGGTGCGTTTTCTAAGCAGCCGCGCTTTCTCTCAAGCGTCTTAAACGAAACTGAAAAACGAAAAAAATATTCCCGAAGCCGAGCGGCTTCGGGAAATAGTTTTGAGAAAAGATCACTTCATGAACGCGTTGACGTAAACGCCGACCGTCGCGCCGCCGCTCTCGTTTTCACGGTGCCAAATAAGGTCGATCACGTCGCCGTTTGCCGTTTTGTATTTGTAATGATCGAACACGCCGTCGTGCGTCGAGGCGTCGGCGTCAAACGTCCAGCCCTCGAGCACGTCGAAAAAGTCCTTCATCACTTCAAAGTCGTATTCCGTGATCTCGTCGCCCGCAAGATCGAACGTGTAATCCTTCGCAGTCGGATCGAAATGCGTAATGGGATACTCGTCCATCTCAAATCCCGACAAAAGCGGCAGCCAGACGCCGGTCACGGTGTGGAACTGATCGCGTGCGGTCACGTAACTTGCCTCCACCGCGGCGACGTTGTAGTTGACGTAAACGAAAGAGTGCGTCTCGTCGGGCAGATCGAGCATCGCCCACAGATCCCCGACGTAGTAGGTTCCGTCAAGTTCGATCTCGACGTGCCAGGTCGTGCCGGTCTCGTCGGAATGGGACGGTTCGTTGCCGACCTGCGGTCCGAGCGCCGCGATGATCGCCGCCATATCGTCCGCCGTTCCGGTAATATCGAAGCAAGCCGTCGTATGCTGATCCGTGCGAAGATCGGAGGAACCGATCACCTCGCAATCGGAGAGCGCGGGCAACTCGAATCCCGTAATGGTCTTGAACGCCGTCCGTCCCGCCGCGTAACTTGCGGTCATCGGGATCTCGGGCGCGCCGGTGGTCGTCGCCTCCGTCTCGGTGGCTTGCCCGGTCGCGGCGGAGGTCGTTTGCGCGGTCGTTCCCTGTGCCGTCGTTCCCTGCGCCGTCGTCGCGACGGTCGGATCGTCGGTCCTCCCGCAGGACGCAAAGCAAAGCGTCAAAACCAAAGTGATAAAACAAAGGCATGCGGTTTTCTTCATTTCGGTATCTCCTTTTTCGTTTTCGGTTTTCACCGCCTTCATTATACAATAAACGAAGAAAAAACGCAAGGGGCGGGTTTTTCCGATCAACCGCTTCCTCTTTTTTCAAAAAGTCTTGCTTTTTTTCAAAAGCGGTGGTAAAATAAGAAATGTAAGAAAAGTAAGAATGTGCAAACGCACGGTCGGAAGTGTGACCGGAGGCGTTTGCGCAAGAGAAAAGAAAGGAGAACGCGGGTGAAAAAGATCGTTTTGCAGGATCGGTTCATCGTCAGCGCGAAGGTGGGACCGAAGGGACAGATCACGATCCCGGCGATCGCGCGGCAGATGTTCGATATCAAAGAGGGCGATACCCTCATGGTCATGGGCGACAAGAAGCGGGGCATCGCGCTGTTAAAGGACGATTTATTCTATCAACTGATGGGGGGAGTGATGCCGGATGTCGGCGATCAAAACGACAAAACTGACGAAAACCTATAAAGACCTGGTCGCGGTGGACGAACTGGATCTGGAAATCGAGGAAGGCGAACTGTTCGCCCTGCTCGGCGTGAACGGCGCGGGCAAGACCACGACGGTCAAGATGCTCTCGACCTTGGCGCGTCCCACGTCGGGCGAAGCGACGATCTTCGGCTACACGCTCGGGCGCGACGACGCGAAGATCAAGGAGATCGTCGATATCTCGATGCAGGAGACCGCGGTGGCGCGGAAACTGACCGTCCGGGAGAATATCGAACTGTTCGCCCGGCTCTCGGGGCAATCCAAAGAGGAGACCGAGGAGACCAAGCGAAAGATCTACGCGGACTTCGGACTCGGGCGCGTCGCGAACAAAAAAGCCGCCGAACTCTCGGGCGGCTGGCAGCGGAAACTGTCGATCGCGCTGGCGCTGGTGACGCGCCCGAAACTGCTCTTTCTCGACGAACCGACGCTCGGACTGGACGTCATCGCGCGAAGAGAACTCTGGCGCGTGATCGAAGACCTCAAAGGCAAAATGACCGTCGTTCTGACCACCCACTACATGGAGGAAGCCGAGGCGCTCTCCGACCGGATCGGGATCATGAAAGACGGCAAACTCCTCTTCTGCGGGAGCAAAGAGGAACTGTACCGAAAGACCGGCAAGAACGACGTGGAGAACGCGTTCATCGAGATCGTTTCGGGAGGTGACGGAAATGCGTAACTCACTGTCGCGTATTGTCGCCCTCTCGAAGCGGAACATGAAGGAGATCGTCCGCGATCCCCTCTCGCTGATCTTTATGATCGGGCTGCCGCTCTTTATGGAGATCCTCTTCTACCTGCTCTTCCACAAACTGACCGATCAGTTCCAGATGAAGTACCTCGCGCCGGGGATCGTGGTCTTCTCGCAGGCGTTCCTCGCGCTCTTCACCGGGCAACTGATCGCGCTCGACCGCAGCACGTCTTTTCTCACGCGGCTCTACGTTTCGCGGGCGAAACCCGTCGAATTCATCCTCTCCTACGCCCTGCCGATCCTGCCCCTGACGCTTCTGCAGTCGGTGCTGTTCTTCCTCGTCGGCGGGATCTTCGACACCTCGCTCTTCGGGGTGGGAATGCTGTTCGCGATCCTCTTTGGCATTGTCACGTCG
>CACYZS010000175.1 GCA_902778985.1 uncultured Ruminococcus sp. | reverse complement strand
CGGGAGAATGGCGGCGAGTTTACGCGCGACGTCGTCATAGGGCTTGAGTTCCTCAAGCAGGATCACCGAGACCGTGATCCCCCTTTCGGCGAGCCGTTCTTTGGCTTTCAGAACCTCGGAGACGATACCGCCGTAGGTCACGATCACGGCTGCGGGATCCATGATCCCGTCGGATCGCACGAAGGGCTCGCCGTAAACCCCGTCGGGATAGAAGGTCGAAACGACGGCGGAGTCTTCCTCGCTGTTGGGATAGCGGATCGCGACGGGAGCGGGATCGTCCTTGGTCTTTTCAAGCACGGCTGAAAGCGAGCCGTAGGTCACCGGAGCAAACAGACGGACGCCCGGGATATGCGACAGGAACGCGACGTCGAAAATACCGTGATGCGTCGGACCGTCCGACTTCGCAAGTCCCGCGCGGTCGATCATGATCCGGACGGGAAGCCCCTGCAGGGCGACGTCGTGCAGCAGGTTGTCGTACGCCCGCTGCAGGAAGGTCGAATAGACCGTCACGTAAGGGACCAGACCGCCCGCCGCAAGTCCGGCGGAGTAGGTCATGGCGTGCTCTTCGGCGATCCCGACGTCGGTGTAACGGTCGGGGAAACGCGCCGCAAAGGGTTCGAGTCCCGTGGCGACGCCCATCGCGGCGGTCACGGCGACGACTCTGGGATCGCGCTCTCCCTCCTCGGTCAACCATTCGCCGAACGCGTCGCCGAACGTGCGGACGCCGTTTGATCCCGGGTGGATGCTGTGGAACGAGCGGGGATCCGCCTCGGCTTCGGGATATCCTTTTCCTTTGACCGTGCGAATGTGGACGAGAGCCGGTTCGCCCTGCTCTTTCGCCGCGATCAGCGCGCGCTTGACCGCGTTATAGTCGTTACCGTCCACCGGACCGATGTAGTAAAGTCCGAGTTCCTCAAAATAATTGGAAGAGTAAAGCAGGTTCTTGAGCCCTTTTTTGATGCCGCGAACGGCGTGGTAGATCCCCTTGCCGATCAGGGGGATGTGACGCAGAAACGACTGCGTATCGCGTTTGGCGCGGCGGTATCTTCTTGACGTTCTGATCTTCGCGATATGGCGTGCGAACGCGCCGATATTGCGGGAGATCGACATTTCGTTCTCGTTCAGAACGATCACCAGTTTCAAGTCTTTTGAACAGTTGTTCAGCGCCTCGTGCACCATGCCTCCGGTGAACGCGCCGTCCCCGATCACGGCGACGGTGAAACTGTCTTTCCCCTGCAACCGGTCGGCTTTGGCGAAACCGAGCGCCGCCGAGACCGACGTCGAACTGTGCCCGGCGCCGAAGGGATCGAATTTGCTCTCTTCCCTTCTGGTGAAACCGGAAAGTCCGCCGGGCGTCCGGAGAAGGTCAAAGCGGTCGCGGCGTCCCGTCAGGAGTTTGTGAACGTAACTCTGGTGCCCGACGTCAAAGATCAGCCGGTCGTTCGGGGTATCGAAAACGCGGTGGAGCGCAAGGGTCAACTCCACGACGCCGAGATTGGACGCGAGATGTCCCCCGGTCTTCATCACCGTGTCGATCAGATATTTGCGGATCTCGGCGGCAAGCGGCGGGATCTCTTTGTCTTGGATCTGCCGAAGATCCTCGGGAGAGGATATCCGGTCAAGGATGGGCGTATCGTTCATTTTGTCAATCCGGCTTTCTTAGGTTTCTCTCGGGGAATGTCCGACGATCCGGCGATAGGCGCGGAAGAACGCCGAGTAGTCCCCGAACCCGACCTCCGCGGCGGCGGTGACCGCCGGGACGCCGCTCTCGATCTTCGATTTGGCGATCATGATCCGTTTCCGCGTCAGATAGCCGTGGATTGAGATCCCGTTGTGCTCCTTGAAGGAGCGGCACATATAGAATTTGCTGACCAAGAAACGCCTCGCCAGATCGTCGAGCGTTTCATTCGTGTCGATGTGCGTGTTCAGGTAGCGGACGACGCGAACGCCGAGCCGCTCGGAGATCGTGGTGCCCGAGTGCGAATCCGCGGTCGCGAGCATCACGAGCAGATCCGCCAGCCGCGTGCGGAAGAAGATGGTCTGCTGCTCTCTCGGAAGATCCAGTACCGCGTCGAACCCGCGCAGGAGCGCGAAGAACTCCTCGGGAAGATCGCCGCCGGTATAGCAGTTCCCTTCACCGGGAGCAGGGCGTCCGAGCAGATCCAGAAACAGTCCGAGTTCGCTGTCGAAACTCTCGCGTTTAAAGTTGAACACCTGCCGCTCGTAGGGGGCGTCCGACCGGATATCGACGTAGTGATATTCGTATGGGCGAAAGAACAGGACCGTCCCCGGTCTGACGTCATAGGCTGCGCCCTCGACGATGAACCGTCCGTACCCTTGAATGACGTAGACCAACTCGTATCCTTCGTGGCAGTGACGGGAGAAATCGCTCGGCGTCGGGACGGCGTCCCTGTGGTGATGATAGTAGAGGGAGAACGGTCGTTTCATACCGAACTGAAGAACCATTGGAAGAACTCCTTCCCCGTGCCGGACGGGACCGGTCACGACTTTTCTTTCTCTATCATACCACAGATGGGCAACATTTGCAATCTTTTTTCGAAATAATGCAAAAAACACAATGGAAAAGTTATGATCGGTATGTTATAATGAATGCGTTATAAACGAAAAGTGAGGTCTTCACCATGAAACTCGGCGCACAACTGTTTTCACTCCGCACGTTCTGCAAGACGCCCGACGGGATCCGCGACACCTTCCGTCGCGTGAAAGAGATCGGGTACGAGGTCGTTCAGGTATCGGGCTGCGGTCCGATCGAACCCGAACGCCTGCGCGATATCTCGGAAGAATTTGCCCTTCCGATCACCTGCACCCATTCCCCCGCAGACCGGATCCTGAACGATACCGACAAACTGATCGCCGATCACAAGATCTACGGCTGCAGCAGCATCGGGATCGGTTCGATGGACGGAAAATACCGCGGCTCGCTCGAGGGCGTCCGCGCCTTTATCGCCGAGTACCGCGAGGCGTGCAAGAAGATCCACGACGCGGGAATGCAACTGACCTACCACAACCACGACTTCGAGTTCGTCGACTTCGGCGGGACCGATCTCTACGAGATCCTGATCGAGGAATCCGAGTTTGATTTCATTCACGACGTGTACTGGTCGACCTTCGCGGGGAAAAACCCGCTCGACTACATTTCCCGTCTTGCCGGTCGGATGACCAACATCCACTTCAAGGATCTG
>CACYZS010000174.1 GCA_902778985.1 uncultured Ruminococcus sp. | reverse complement strand
AGACCGAGCAGCGAATAACTCTCCTTCACCAGTTTATCAAGCCCGCTCTCCCCGATCCCGAGGTCGGCAAGGAACAACGACTTTTCTTCCCCTTCCATTTCGGAAAGTTCCGCCTCGATCTCGGCGCAGACGGCAACGATCCCGGCGTGCTCGGTTTCGGCGTGCTTTTTGAGCGCGACGTAGTAGGCGTTCTGCTCGTAGCCGCCCGCCACTTCCCCTTCGGCGATGTTGGCGACGTAGATGATGGGTTTGAGCGTGAGAAGCGGCGTTTCGGCGAGCAGTTCCTTTTCGTCGTCGGAGAGGTCGAGCGCACGGGCGCAGAGCCCGCCGTCCAGCCCTGCCTTGACCTTTTCAAGCGCGGCAAACTCGGGGGCGAGCGATTTATCGTTCTTGACCAGTTTGGCAAGACGGTCGATCCGCCGGTCTACGATCTCAAGATCCGAGAAGATCAGTTCGAGGTTGATGGTCTCGACGTCGCGGACGGGATCGACGCCGCCGTCGACATGAACGATATCGTCGTCGTCAAAGCAGCGCACGACGTGTACGATCGCGTCGCACTCGCGGATATTCGACAGAAACTTGTTGCCCAGCCCTTCCCCCTTCGACGCGCCGCGCACAAGACCCGCGATGTCGACGAATTCGATGACGGCGGGCGTGTACTTTTCGGGGTGATACATCTCCGCCAGTACGTCGAGCCGCTTGTCGGGCACGGCGACGATGCCGACGTTCGGGTCAATGGTGCAGAACGGATAGTTGGCGCTCTCCGCCCCCGCGTTGGTCAGGGCGTTGAACAGCGTGCTTTTTTCCACGTTGGGAAGACCGACGATACCGAGTTTCATAGACGTCTCTTTCCGCCCGGCGCTTGCCGGGCATCTTTTTCCGTACCATTATACCATTCTTTCCCCCTCTTGTAAAGGGAAAATGCGAAAAACCCTTCCCCACCCGGGAAAAGGAGAAAACATTTCTTCCCCCTCTCTTGACAAGCGGCAATTATTCGGATATAATGGAACTGTAATTGTGAACATCGCGAATTCTTTAACGAAGTTCACAATTCAAAAAACCGAGACGAACGGAGGATCGACATGGGAACCAAACTGCTTGTGATCGACGACGACGCGAACATCTGCGAGATGCTGAAAGTCTACTTTGAAAACGAGGGATACCAGGTCCGGACGGCGAACGACGGGATCGACGGGATTCAGTTCTTCAAGATCTTCGAGCCGGATCTCGTCCTGCTCGATATCATGATGCCCAAAAAGGACGGATGGCAGGTATGCCGCGAGATCCGCGAGATCTCCCAGAAGCCGATCATCATGATCACGGCGAAGGGCGAGGTCTTCGATAAAGTTCTGGGGCTGGAACTCGGCGCCGACGACTTTATCGTCAAACCCTTCGATATGAAGGAACTGTCCGCGCGCATCAAGGCGGTGCTTCGCCGCTCGAGCGCCCATTCCAAAACGGCGGACGACGAGGTCGTCAGGTTCGACAACATCGAGATCAGCCAGGCGAAATACGAACTGAAACTGAAGGGCGAGACCATCGACATCCCGCCGAAGGAACTGCAACTGCTCTACTTCCTCGCCTCGAACTGCAACCGCGTCTTCACCCGCGACCAGTTGCTCGACAAGGTGTGGGGTTTCGACTACCTCGGCGACTCGCGCACCGTGGACGTTCACGTCAAGCGCCTGCGCGAGAAACTCGAGGGCGTATCCGACAAATGGACCTTGAAAACCGTCTGGGGCGTCGGATACAAATTCGAACTTCTCGAGTGATCCCGAAAAAAGAAAAGGACCCGGCGGTCGAAATGACCGCCGGGCTTTATTTTACTTTTTCTGTTTGGCTTGTCTTTGCTTATGCTCCGCGAGCAGTTTCTTGATCCGCTTCGACTGGTCGAGCAGACCGCTGATGGTCTGGTCGTGATTGAGCGTGTCGATGATATACGCGACGTACTTGCAGAGGTTGACCTCGACGTACCATTCGCGGGTCTGGAGTTCGGGGATGCGGTAGATCAGGTTGGTGGTGAAGATCTTGGTGAACAGCCCGTCCTCGTACGCCTTGTCGATGGTGTCGAGCCCGGCGGTAAAGAGACCGAAGGTCGCGAAGATGAAGATGCGGTGCGCGCCCTTCTCCTTGAGTTGCTGCGCCACGTCGAGCACCGATTCGCCGGAGGAGATCATATCGTCGACGATGATGACGTCCTTGTCCTTGACGTCGCGGCCGAGGTACTCGTGCGCCTCGATCGGGTTCTTGCCGTTGACGATGATCGAGTAGTTTCGTCTCTTGTAGAACATACCGAGGTCAATACCGAGCATCGTGGAGTAGTAGATGCAGCGCGCCATCGCGCCTTCGTCGGGGGAAATGACGATCATGGATTCGGGATCGACGACGATATCCGGGTAGGTGCGGAGCATCGCCTTGATCATCTGATAACTCGTCCGGATGTTGTCGAAGCCGTGGAGCGGAATGGCGTTCTGAACGCGCGCGTCGTGCGCGTCGAAGGTGATGAGGTTCGAGACGCCCATGTTGACCAGTTCCTGCAGGGCGAGCGCGCAGTCGAGCGACTCACGCCCCGAACGCTTGTGCTGGCGTCCCTCGTAGAGCATCGGCATAATGACCGAGATCCTGTGCGCCTTACCCTCGACCGATCCGATGATCCGCTTGAGATCCTGATAATGGTCGTCGGGGCTCATCGGCACGGTCTGACCGTACATACTGTAGGTCACGCCGTGGTTGAACATATCGCAGATGATGAAGAGGTCCTTACCTCTGACCGACTCCTTGATCATGCCCTTGCCTTCCCCGCTGCCGAAGCGCGGGCAGGACGATTCGATCAGGAACGTCGCGTCGCTGTCGTGGCGTCTCCAATCCTTGAGATAAGAGTCCACCTCACTGACAAAATCCTCGCAACCGCGCATCCCGATCACGCCGAGTTCGCCGACAAACGATTCCCCCATTTTCGCACCCTCCGTGAAATATTAAATTATTCGTCTCTATTATACCTTTTTCCCCCTGCCTTGTCAAGTGGCGGAACAGCCATTCGAGAGAAAAAATGCGAACGAAAACGCCCCCGCCCGCATATACTGTCGTGGACGACAGTCCTGAAAGGCGGTTTGGAATGGATCTGTACAAAGACGATTTCAAATACCCGTCGGTGAACAACTGGGTCGGGTATATCAAGGCGCGGGCATTCACGGCGAACGGGGCGATCCCGCTCCC
>CACYZS010000173.1 GCA_902778985.1 uncultured Ruminococcus sp. | reverse complement strand
CGTCGTCCCGAAAAAAGGAAAACGAGTTACAATGAAAAGGAGAAAACCGCCCCACAAAGGGGTTCCCCGGCGCGAGTTTGCGAGCGTTGGGGGTTCCCGCAGGGCGGTTTTCAACCTTAATTGCATTTTACTATGCAGAAATTTCAAACGGAGTGAAAAGCACTAACGGCTTTTAATTCTTTTCCATTCGTTTTTCGGTCTGCGCTGAAATGTGCGCGTCACTCCGTCTGAAATGTGCGCGTCACTCCGTCCTGAGAGCGACGACCGGATCTTTCTTCGACGCCATTCGCGCGGGGATCAGCCCCGCAAGCAACGTCAACCCCATACTGATCAGCACCAGCGCGATCCCCCCGCCGACCGGAAGCACCGCGGCGATATTGGAAATGCCCGAGAGCGCCCGCAGGATCAGGTTGATGGGGATGCAGAAGAGCAGCGTGACGATGATCCCGATCAGTCCGGCGGAGAACCCGATGATCAGCGTTTCGGCGTTGAAGACGCGGGAAACGTCGCGTTTCGACGCGCCGATCGCGCGCAGGATACCGATCTCCTTGGTGCGTTCGAGCACCGAGATATAGGTGATGATCCCGATCATGATCGACGAAACGACGAGCGACACCGACACGAAGGCGACCAGGACGTAGGTCACGGCGTTCAGGATATAGGTGACAGAGGTCATCAGCAGCGCCATGATGTCGGTATAGGTGATCCGATCCTCTTCCTCCACGCTGTCGTTATAGCGGGCGATGATATCGGTCACTTTGTCCTTTTCCTCAAAAGTCGTGACGTAGAAACTGATGCGCGAGGGGGTATCTTCGTCGTAGACGTAGAGTTTCGCAAGCGTCTCCTCGTAGGTGGTGCCGGCGCTCCCGTCGGGAACGAAGTACTGGTAGGCAGTCGCCTTCTTCTCCTCGTTGAACGACGCGACGATCCCGTCGAGCACGGCGGCGCAGCGCGCGTCCTTCGTGCTCTCGTCGACCGTCGGATCGGCGGCGATCGCCGCCTTTGCCTGCTCGCGGGCGATCTTTCCGGTCACCTCGTCCAGTTCGTCGTCCGAAAGTCCCGCCGCCCACGCGGTCAGGGCGTCCTCGGAGAGTTCGGTGGTTTCAAGATAGATCCCGACGACGTAGTTTTCCTTCGCCGTCCGGTCGGGCAGCGTTGCCAGGATCTCCGCCGCGCCCGCCGCGATCTCGGATTCGGACGGGGTGTTGCGGTAGGTCTCGTAGAGCGCCTCGCCCCTCGCCTCGATCTCCTGTGCGACCTTGATCGTCATCAGCGTCTTTACCGCCGTGACCAGTTCGTCGTCGTCCTCAAAATAGGAAAGGAACGCGGAATATTCGGGGTAGTACGCGTCCACCCACGCGGTGATCTCCGCGCGCGTCGAACCGATCGTCGCCATCGCCTGATTGACCGCCTCAAGGATCCGTCTGTTGAGTTTCATGACCTTGTTGGTCGCGGGATCGTAGTCGGTCGTCAGCATGGTTTTCAGAAACGCCGCCTTTTCCGCCGGCGTCAGTCCCGCGACGTATTCGGCAAAGCGTTCCGCCCGCGCGGGGGTGGTCTTCGGCAGGGTGTCGGGATCGACCTTGAAGGGCAACCCGGTCAGAACGTCGGTCTCGGGATCGGCGAACTGTTCCCGTACGATCTCGCTGTTCGCCGTCGACTCGATCAGATACCTGGTGAGCGCCGAGGTATAAAGCAGCGTGCCGCTTGCCGAGGTGGACGTGGCGTCGGGGTTCTTGCGCAGAATACCGCAGACCTTCAGCCCGATCGACATCTCGTCGCTCGAAAGCATGGTATCGAGCACCGCCTGCTGTCCCGATACGTTCTGCCACTTCCCGCCGATCTTCTGGTACAGGCGGGCGGGCGCGATGGTGCGGAAGGTGCGTCCGAGGATCTCCTGATAGGACCACTTTTCGGTCTCCGGCTGCTCGATCTTGGTTCCGTAGAACGCCGCGATCATCATCTGCCGCATATCGTTCTCGCTCTTGAGCCCGAGGGCGTAAAGCGTCAGGTCGTTGACCTCGTCGTTATCCGACACGACGAGCAGAACGTCGCCCGCCGACGTCGGCCAGTTCCCGGCGAGCAGATCGTACTGATCCTTCACAAGATCGGCGACCAGTTCCCCGTCCTTTCCGCCGAGAACCTCGCCCCACACGCTGTAGGTCGAGAAACTGGACGAGAAGGAATAGCCCGACGTTTCCGCGGCGTCGGTCGAAGTCCCGCTGACGCTCGCCATCAGGGCGTAGATATCCGACGAGATATACTCCCCGGTCGAGGGATCGCGGGTGTAGACGGTCAGGGGGATATCGTAGCCGTACTGGATCGTGGCGTCGACGCCGTCGAAGGCGCCGCTGTCGATGTACGCTTTGAACGCCGTCAGGTTGTTCTCGCTCTTGTCGGGCGCGAGCAGAGTATTGATCAGATTGTAGAAAACGGGACTGCTGTATACGTTCCCGTCGTCGGTCGGGTGTTCGTTCACCGCGTTCCGCTGTTCCCCGAGCGAGGAGATCATGGAGACCAGGTCGGTCTCTTCCCGGTTGATGGTGACGGGATAGGACGAAAGCGCGTCTTCCTGAATATGCCGGATATAGAGGTTGATACCGTTCGAGAGCGCGAGGATCAGGGCGATGCCGATGATGCCGATGCTCCCGGCGAAACTGGTCAGAAACGTGCGTCCCTTCTTGGTCATCAGGTTGTTCAGCGAGAGCGAAAGCGCGGTCAAAAGCGACATCGAACGCTTCTTTGCTTTGGCTTTCTTCTCTTTGACGGGGACGGGCGCCGCCTCGGCGGGTTCGGCTTCGGCGACGGGCGCTTCGACCGGTTGTTCGGACGCGGGGGCGGTTTCCGGATCGTAAGGATCGGTATCCCCGACGATCCCGCCGTCGAGCAGGCGGATGATCCGGGTCGAATAGCGTTCGGCAAGGTCGGGGTTGTGCGTCACCATCACGACCAGTTTCTCGCGCGCGACCTCGCGGAGCAGATCCATCACCTGGATACTGGTCTCGGTATCGAGCGCGCCGGTCGGTTCGTCGGCGAGCAGAACGTCGGGATCGTTCACCAAAGCGCGGGCGATCGCCACCCGCTGCATCTGTCCGCCGGAGAGTTGGTTCGGACGCTTTTTGATCTGATCGCCAAGCCCCACGCGGATCAGCGCGTCGATCGCCCGCTGCCGCCGCTCGGCTTTCGAGACGCCCGAGAGCGTCAGCGCCAGTTCGACGTTGGACAGCACGGTCTGGTGCGG
>CACYZS010000172.1 GCA_902778985.1 uncultured Ruminococcus sp. | reverse complement strand
TTTGGCGCGATTATCCCTGGACGCCGAAAAAACGGTCCCCCTGTAAAAACAGGAAAACCGCACAAAAGAAGGAACGGAAAAGAAAAGCGCCCGGCAGTTGCCTGTCGGGCGCGTGTAAAAACTACCGTTCCTCTCGGAAATACGAAAGACCGAGACTTGCGGGCGGCTGATTCTCGCGTTTCTTGCGAACGCTCGTAAAGATCAGCGCCAGAATGGTCACAACGAACGGAAGCATCTTCATGATCGGGATCATCTGCATCGGCATATTCAGCCAGTTGTAGAGGATATAGAGCGCACCGAACAGGTACGACGCGGGGATTGCGAGACTCGGTCTCCAGATCGCGAAGATCACGATCGCGATCGCAAGCCAGCCGCGGTCGCCGAAGCCGTCGTTTGCCCAAATGCCGCCCATATAGTCCATAATGAAGAATATGCCGCCAAGCCCCGCGATCATACCGCCCGCGCAGGTCGCCAGATACTTGTATCTGGTCACGTTGATCCCCGCCGCGTCGGCTGTCGCCGGGTTTTCGCCGATTGCGCGCAGATGCAGACCGCGGCGCGTCCGGTTGAGGAAGAAAGACGCGACGATCGCAAGCGCGATGGCGAGATAGACCATAAAGCCGTAGGAGAACAGGAGTTCCCAGATCCACTTGAAATGCTGCGCAAACGAATTGTTCCCGAACGGAAGATCCTCAAAACGGACGTGGAACGCGAACGCTTCCCCGGTATCGGTAAGAGCGACGTAAGGAACGCTGCTCTTCGTGATCTTGATCAGCGAGCCGCCGAAGAAGTTACCGAAGCCGACGCCGAAGGTGGTCAAGGCAAGACCGGTCACGTTCTGGTTCGCCCGGAGCGTAATGGTCAGGAAGCAGTAGATCAGCGACGCGATCAACGAGCCGATCAGACACGAGATCAAGGCGACGATCACGCCGACGGCAGGCACGAAGATCGGCGAGTTTTCGTAGAAGAACGCCCCGATGACGCCCGAGATCGCACCCATATACATAATACCGGGGATACCGAGGTTCAGGTTGCCGGACTTCTCGGTCACGATCTCACCCGTCGCGCCGAAGAGGAGCGGGGTGCCCTGCATGATGGCACGGTTCAGAAACTGTGCAAGCAACAACATATCAGTTCCCCTCCTTTTCCGAGACGACCGGACGGTCAATGTGCACGCGGTAGCGGATAAAGAACTCGCACCCGATAATGAAGAAGAGAATGATTCCCGTGATGATATCGGAGAACGAATTGTTCAACTCGAACTGTGTCGAGATTTCGTTGGCGCCGCGCGCCATAAAGATCAGAAGGAACGTCGTCAGAACCATCATCAGCGGATTGAACTTCGCAAGCCACGAAACCATGATCGCGGTAAATCCGCGTCCGCCCGCCGTAGTGGACGAGATCGCGTGGGACGCGCAGCCGACGATCATAAAACCGGCAAGACCGCAGATCACACCCGAAAGGATCATGGTCCGGATAATGACCTTCTTGACGTTGATCCCGATATAGCGCGCCGTGTTCTCGCTTTCCCCGACGACCGAGATCTCGTATCCGTGCTTGCTGAAACGAAGGTAGACGTAGAGAAGAACGGTCAGAACGGCAACGACGACGATGTTCAACAGATACTGCACGCCGAAGAGGTTCGGAACGCCGCTCCCGAGCAGTCTCGAGTCGACGACGTTCGATCCGCTCTTATCGGCAACTTTCAGGAAAAACTCGATCAACTGGATCGCGACGTAGTTCATCATCAGGGTAAAGAGGGTTTCGTTGGTGTTCCACTGCGCCTTGAACACCGCTGGGATCAATCCCCAGACGCCTCCGGCGATGATCGCCGCCGCCAGCATCATCAAAACGAGCACCGGCGTGCTGACAGCATTATGATAGCGGTACATGACGAACGCCGTCGCAAGACCACCGATCAGCGTCTGTCCTTCCGCCCCGATGTTCCAGAAATGCATCCGGAACGCCGGCGTCACGGCAAGAGAAACGCAGAGCAGAATGGCGATCGCGTGGATGGTAACGAAGCCGCGCCCAGGTCCAAACGCGCCTTTGCAGATGGTCGCGTAAACCTCGATCGGGTTATCGCCGGTCAGAATAATGGTCAGAACGGCGCAGACGATCAGCGCCGCGAGGATCGCGATCACGCGGATGAGGATCGCTTCACGCAGAGAAACGCCGTCCCGTTTGGTCAGGTGGATCTGCGGGAAGAAGCGACGTTTTTCCTTGACCTCAGCAACGGGTTCTTCGGTTTGAGCGGTCGTTTCTTCAACGGGGGCTTCGTTTGTCGTTTCGACCTGCTCGGTCTCTTTTTCGACGAAGTCTTTGTTTTCCATTACTCTGCAGCACCCCCTTCCCGCTTGTCTTCATCAGTCGGATTGATCTTGGTCATCAGAAGTCCGACCTGTTCCTTCGTGGCGGTCCGACCGTCCACGATATCCGAGACCTTACCGCCGCAGAGGACGAGGATCCGGTCGCAGAGTTCGAGCAGGACGTCGAGGTCCTCGCCGACGAAGATAACGGCGACGCCGTTCTTCTTCTGCTCGTTCAGAAGACGGTAGATCATGAACGAAGAGTTGATATCCAGTCCGCGGACGGGGTACGCCGCCATCAGAACCGTAGGCGACGACGCGATCTCACGCCCGACCAAAACTTTCTGAACGTTACCGCCCGACAAACGACGCACGGGCGTCGAGGGAGAGGGCGTCACGACCTGCAGATCCTGGATAATGGTCTCGGCAAGATCCTTCGGCTTCTTGCGGTGAAGGAAAATGCCCTTGCCGCGCCGATAAGAACGCAGCATCATATTGTCGATAATGTCCATGTTACCGACAAGACCCATACCGAGACGGTCCTCGGGAACGAAGGACAGACGGACGCCGAGTTCGCGGATCTGCTGCGGCGTTTTGTTCCGCAGGTCTTCGGTCTTCCCATTCTGCGGATTCTTGTAAAGGATCTTCCCGCTCTCGAGCGGCTGCAGTCCCGCGATCGCCTCAAGCAGTTGGCGCTGCCCGCTTCCGGCGATGCCCGCGATGCCGAGGATCTCGCCCCCGCGCGCGGTGAAATTGATATTGTCAAGCACTTTGATCCCTTCGGCGGAAACGCAGTTGACGTCACTGATCTCCAGACGGTCAACGGGATCTTTCGGCTCCAATCTTTCGATATTCAGAGAAACCTTTTGACCGACCATCATCTCGGTCAGTTCGGCTTCGCTCGTCGATTTGGTATCGACTGTCGCGATGTGTTCGCCGCGACGCAAAACCGCCACGCGGTCGGAAATACTCATGACCTCGTGGAGTTTATGGGTGATGATGAT
>CACYZS010000171.1 GCA_902778985.1 uncultured Ruminococcus sp. | reverse complement strand
TAATCTGTTTTGCTGCTGACAGCCCGCTCTGAAACAGACGACAAGATCAAGGGATTGGACGCCTACCTGTCCCCTGAAATGAAATCGACCGGCGAGGCGATCGGCTACGACGTGAAACTCTCCCGCGCCCTCTATAAAGGGTTGCAGGCGTCGGGCATGAAACTGCAGAACTACGGGACCGTCGTGGTGACGCTCGCAGACGAAGACAAGGAAGAGGCGCTTCCGCTTGTGCGGCGCTTCTACCGTCTCGGCTTCAACATCGCGGCGACCGTCGGGACGGCGAAGTTCTTAAAGGAGAACGGCATCCGCACCCACCGCCTCGGCAAGATCTCCGAGGGGAGCAACGAGATCCCCGAACTGATCCGCGCCGGATTCGTCAGTTACGTCATCAACACGCGGAGCATCTCGTCGGGCATCCACAACGAGGACGGCGCGACCATCCGCCGCTGCGCGACCGAGAACGGCGTGACCATCTTCACCTCGCTCGATACCGTCCGGATCGTGGTCGACGTGCTCGAAGAGAGCACCATCCCGGTCTCGACCATCGACGCGGAATAATCCGCCCGAAGATAACGAAAAACGACCGTCTCCCGAAAGGGGGGCGGTCGTTATTTTCATTGAAAACGCAGGAAGAAGCGGGGGGTCAGAGCAGGCGGCGGTAGAGGTAATACCGCTGCTCGTTTTTGCCGATCCGCTCGACGACGCCGACGGTGTAAAGCAGGAACAGAAGCGAGGTCGCGTCGTCGCGGTGCAACCGTCCCGCCCGCGCGACGTCGGCGGACGTGAAGACGTCGGGAAGATCGTCGGGAAGAAACGCGAGGTAGTCCCGGGGACGCGAAAGACGCAACTCCGAGACCAGTGCCGTCGGGATCCGCTCGAATCGCATCGCGCCGCGTTTCCGTCCGACTTTACCCGAGCGCACCTTGTAGTCGTTGCAGTCAACGAGCGACAGAACGACCGAGAGATGCGAGTGCAGAAGCAGGTCGCGGATCCCGAGCAACTCGGGCACGGCGTCGACGTACTTCCCCGTTTTCGGGCTCTTGCGTTTGGGGGAGAGCGTGCCGTCCTTTTCGATCCAGCGGACCGTGCGGACGTGGGGGATCGGATGAACCACCGTCACCTCGTAGTCGGGGAGAAAGGCGTTCAGTTTCTTTTTCATCCGGTAGAGCCCGTGCGTCTGGATCTCGACGATCCGTCCGTCCCGGCGGATATCGGCGATGAAACTGCCCGTCTTCACCTCGTGAAAGGCGGCGTCGGGTTCGTAATAGTTCTTGAAAACGGCGTGCAGCGTCTTCTCGCCCTGCGTGCCGATCCCCTCTTTCTCGTGGGAGACCGAAAGGACGGCGGAACAGGCGGCGGAGAAGCGGTCGGCGTCGTTCACGACACTTACCCCGCGAGCCGCGCCGACAGACGGGCGGCGATCTCGTCGAGGAAGGTTTCAGAGTTGACGGCTTTGGCTTCGGTGCCGGGGGTGACGAGCGAAACGAGGTCCTTGGTCATGATCCCGGCGTTCAGGGTATCCATGCACGTCGCCTCAAGCGCGTCGGCAAAGGCGACCAGATCGGGAAGTCCGTCGAGTTCGCCGCGCTTGCGAAGCGCACCCGACCAGGCGTAGATGGTCGCCATCGGGTTGGTCGAGGTCTCCTCTCCCTTGAGGTAGCGGTAGTAGTGGCGCGTCACGGTGCCGTGCGCCGCCTCGTACTCGAACTTGCCGTCGGGGGAGACCAGAACCGAGGTCATCATCGCGAGAGAACCGAAGGCGGTCGAGACCATGTCGCTCATGACGTCGCCGTCGTAGTTCTTGCACGCCCAGATAAAGCCGCCCTCGCTCCGGATCACGCGGGCGACCGCGTCGTCGATCAGCGTGTAGAAGTAGGTGATCCCGGCGTCCTCAAACTGCTTTTTGTACTCGGTTTCAAAGAGTTCCGCGAAGATCAGTTTGAAGGTCTGGTCGTACTGTTTCGAGATGGTATCCTTGGTCGAGAACCAGAGGTCCTGCTTGGTATCGAGCGCGTAACGGAAGCAGGAGTGCGCGAACGACCGGATCGAGTCGTCGCGGTTATACTGCGCCTGGAGCACGCCGCCGCACTTGCCGAAGTCGAAGACGGTTTCGCGGAAGGTCTCGCCGTTCTCGCCCGTGAAGACCAGTTCGGCTTTCCCCGCCCCCTTGACGCGGTACTCGGTCGCGCGGTAGACGTCGCCGTAGGCGTGGCGGGCGATGGTGATGGGCTTCTTCCAACTGCGGACGATCGGGCGGATCGAATCGAGCAGGATCGGCGCGCGGAAGACCGTGCCGTCGAGGACGGCGCGGATGGTGCCGTTCGGCGACTTCCACATCTCGGAGAGGTTGTATTCCTCCACCCGCTGTTTGTTCGGGGTGATGGTCGCGCACTTGACCGAAACGCCGAGTTCCTTGGCGCGGTTCGCCGCGTCAAGAGTGACCTTGTCCTTGGTCTTCTCGCGCTCGGGCAGCCCGAGGTCGAAATACTCGGTCTTGAGGTCGACGAACGGAACGATCAGTTTCTCCTTGATCCATTTCCAGAGGATACGCGTCATTTCGTCCCCGTCCATTTCGACGAGGGGCGTTTTCATTCGGATCTTATTCATTGTTTTTTCTCTCCGTTGTTCCGGGTGTAGTCGAGCAGCCCGCCCGCGAGCAAAATCGCCCTCTGCCGCTCGGTGAAGCGGCAATCGAGGGTCACGCTGACGCCCTTGGTCTCGTCGGTCAGGGTCGCCTCGCCGCTTTCCAGCGCCGCGAACAGACCCGAGAGCGTGAGTTTGTCGCCCTGCTCCAGTTTGTCGTAGTCGGCGGGATCGCGGAAGGTGAGCGGCAGGATCCCGGCGTTGATCAGGTTCGCCGCGTGGATGCGGGCAAAGGATTTGGCGATAACGGCTCTCACGCCGAGGTAGAGCGGGACCAGCGCCGCGTGTTCACGCGAACTTCCCTGTCCGTAGTTCGAGCCGCCGACGATGACGGTCGAGCCGACGGCTTTCGCCCGCTCGGCAAAGGTCTCGTCGCAGACGGCGAAGCAGAACTTCGAGAGGTAGGGGATGTTGGAACGGTACGGCAGGATCTTCGCCCCCGCCGGCATGATGTGGTCGGTGGTGATGTTGTCGCCGACCTTCAGGGTCAGGGTCGCGTCGACCTTGTCCGAGAGCGGACGGGTGTCCGGGAAGGGCTTGATGTTGGGTCCGCGGCGGACGGTCAGGGTCTTCGCGGTCTCGGGATCGGCGGGCAAGAGGATCGCGGAATCGTCGATCTTATACTGCTTCGGCAGTACGACCGGCGGGCAGTCGCCGAGCGTCGCGGGATCGGTGATATACCCGGTCAGAGCCGACGCCACGGCGACCTCGGGAG
>CACYZS010000170.1 GCA_902778985.1 uncultured Ruminococcus sp. | reverse complement strand
TCCGGGCGCGGGGGACGCCCGAACGCGTGGCGAAGCATTACTTCCCCCACCAACAAGAGCGGCACCCTTGCGGATGCCGCTCTTGTTGGTGGGGGAAGGTGGATTCGGACCACCGAAGTCAGAGACAACAGATTTACAGTCTGCCCCCTTTGGCCACTCGGGAATTCCCCCGTATTCGGTTGGTTCCTTTCGGAACAATAGGATTATAGCAGACGCGGCGGGAATTGTCAAGATGTTTTTCAAAAATGTTTTCCGTTTTGCGCTGTTTTCGGTCTCGGTGGGCGGGGGCGTTTCCCCGGCGGCGCGATCCGGAAACGAAGAGCCGGGCTTTGTGAAAGCCCGGCCCGGTTTTATGAAATGCGTTTTTGTCGAAGGTGGGCGACGGTTTCCCCGTCGGGGAATAGCGTCGGTTTTGGTCAGTTGCCCGTGACGCCCGTGTCTCCGGTCTTCGGGAGCGTGTACCACTTCTGCATGATCTTGTCGAGTTCGCTCTGCTTCGACGCGCGGTAGGTCGCGTACTGCGTCGAGATGTAGTCGGAACCCGCCGCGAAGTGCTGCAGTCTCATGAAACTGTGCCAACGGTTGCTGCTGACGCCCGCGAGATCGTCGACGAGTTTGTCGCGTCCCCACAGGATGCTGGCGTAGATGGTGTTGAGCATCCGGTCGGTGCCCTGGTCGTAGGTCGTGACCTTGTACTTCATCACGATCTGCAGGAACTGTTCGCGGATCGCGGGGGAGTGCTCGGTGCAGTACTGCAGGTACGCCGTCAGCGCCCTTCCCTTGGCGGGTTTGACGTTGACGTTGATCGAGCCCGCGTCGCCGGTGCTGTAAACGATCGAGTTATACGACTTCGTGGAGTCGGTCTTGGGCAGGGGAACGACCGAATAGAGGTCCTCCATGTTCTGGAACACTTCGTCCTCGAGTGCGCCGAGCAGTTGCGCGCCCGCAAAGAGCACTTCACCCGCGGCGAACTTGGTCTGGTGATACGCGATGCCGGGTTGATCCGGGCTGTTGCCGGCGTGGGTGTAGTTGGTCGAAAGCGACCCCGCACCGTCGATCACACTCTTCACCGCGTCGAAGATCCGGTTGAGCCCCTCGGACGTGTCGGCGTATTTGAGCCACTGCCGGTTGTTGTACGCGCTGCTCTCGTCCTCGATCGGGTACGCCACGGTCAATTCCTCACCGCAGGAGTAGATGAAACTGCAGGCACACTGACCTCCTTCGCCGAACTCGTCGGCGAGGATGCCGAGTTGGTCGTTGATCGAGTCGGCGCCGTCGTTATCCAGATCCACCCAGATCGCCGCGCAGAGTTCCCCGAGGACGTCCCAGGTCCAATCTCCCCGTTCAACCAGGTCGAAGAAGCGAGGCGTGAGTTTTTCGTCCGTGCCGAGCGCCTCGCCGTCTTCGAGGATCGCCGGCGCGAGTTTGACGGCGTTCTCGTTCATCATATCCACATTGAAGGGCAATACCGGAATGGCGCGGAAAACGTCGAGGAAATAGTCGCTGCCGAGGATGTAGGCGCGCTCGCGCGAGAACGACAGGTTTTCCATCCATTCTTTCAGCCAGCCGTCGGAGTCGAAATCAAAGAAGGAGTTCGGGATCGACCACACGTCCTTGAAGCCGCCGTTCAGCATTTCGCGGCTCAGTTCAAAGAGCATGTTGACGAAGAGGTCGGGCGCGTCGGACGCCTTTCCCTTGATGACGAGGTCCATCCGCTCCGCGAGCGATCCCATACCGCCGTCCCAGAAGTCGTAGTCGATCTTGGTGCCGAGCAGGTCGTTCGCCGTTTTGTTGCGTTCGTAGACCATCTGTTGGATCTTGGGTGTCACGCCGTCCACGACCGAGTCCGGCCCCTTCAGGTAGACGTCGTTCTTCGACGACTTTTCCGCCGTCGTATGATTACTTAACTCAAATCTCAGATTCCGCTCTTTTTCCGTGATGATCTTGACGTTCGGGGCAAGTTTCTCCCACTTGTCGGTGGTGGTCGCCTCTGCCGTCGTATCGTCCGCCGACGCGACGGGTTCGGTCGTTACGGGCGCCTCGGTGACGTCGTTTTTCCCGCCTTTGTCGCAGGACGCAAGAGAGAAGACCGCAAGGATCATGCACAGGAGCAGGAGCAGGGACACGAGTTGCTTTTTCATGGTGTTTCTCCCGATTTTTGATTTTTGAAAGAAAGGCAACCTTTTCGTTTCTTTCATATATGATTATATCTTAAACGGTTGATTTTTGCAATCCGAAACGGTGCGGAAAAACGCAATTCGTCACATTTCCCAAATCCGCCTCCTTTTTTTGTTCAATTTGACGGCTGGTCTATCGCGCCCCGCCGCCGCATAGGATTTACCCGAACGGGGAAACCCGAAAAAGCGAGGAAAGAAAAAGAGGTGCGATATGAACAACCGATATTTGCCGGAAGGCGAACGGATCCGGGAGTACGAAAACAGGGAATACACGTCGTCGCTGCACGGGCTGGAAAAGGCGTACGAACGGCGCCGGATCCTCGAATCGTTCGCCCTGCTCTCGGACGGCGAACTCAATCTGCATTTCGACCTCGGCGGGATCCCGGGGATCATGCCGCGCGAAGAGGTCGTCCGGACGCCCGCGGGCGAAGCGGTCAAGGATATCGCGATACTGACGCGGGTGGGGAAGCCGGTCTGTTTTCAGATCGCGGGGTTCCGCAGGGGCGAGGACGGCTCGCCGGTCGCGATCCTGTCGCGTCGGTCGGCGCAGGAAGAGTGCTACCGGGAATATATCTCCACCCTGACGCAGGGCGACGTGATCCCCGCCGCCGTCACGCATCTCGAATGTTTCGGGGCGTTTGCCGACATCGGGTGCGGGATCGTTTCTCTGCTCTCGATCGATTCGATCTCGGTCTCGCGCATCTCGCACCCGCGCGTCCGGTTCTCGCCGGGCGACCGGATCCCGGTCTCCGCTTTCATGGATTATGCGGATGGTGTCCATCCGGTGGAAACTTCCAAATATGAACGCCGCGGAATCGCGACCTTTGTGCCGGAATGGATCCCGGAGAACTGTATCGGATGCAATATGTGTTCTCTTGTCTGCCCCCATGCGGCGATCCGGCCTTTCCTCCTTACCAAAGAGGAGGCAGAGAACGCACCGGAAGGATGTCAGACAAAAGAGCTTAAAGGGAAAGGTTTCGAGGAAGTCTCTCTTCGGATCCAGGTGGATCCGGTGGACTGCCAGGGATGCGGCTCCTGCGCGAACTCCTGTCTTGCAAAGGAGAAGGCGTTGGTCATGAGACCGCTGGAATCCCAGATGGAACAGCAGCCGTCCTGGGACTATCTGGTAAGCCTGCCGGAGAAAGAAAACCCCATGAACAAGTTTACGGTCCGCGGAAGCCAGTATCAGCGGCCGTTGT
>CACYZS010000169.1 GCA_902778985.1 uncultured Ruminococcus sp. | reverse complement strand
CGGTGACATTGGAGCGATATTCCCGCTGGAACATGTTGATCTTCTGCAAGTCTCGAAGCTGGAACTCGATTTTCAGGCGTCATCGGACACCTTCGTCAACCTCTATTTCAGCATAGAGGAAGATCCCGTCGCACGGTATTTCATTCCGTTGAGCGGGCCGGACCATGACGGGCCAAACCTTTATAAAATATGCGGCATTGAGAAACCGAAGACTGACGAATGGACGCATGTCTCCATCGACTTGAACCGCGCCATCCACGCAAAATATCCATGGCGCAACGCATGGACGCTCAAATCCATGATGGTCGGCATGCTGCATGAAGGCTATCTCAACGCGGGCCTCAACGGCAACCATCGTGGGGCGACCTACCGAATTCGCAACATAAAGCTTTCATCCGTGAAGCCTTCCAATGTCGCCACCAGATGGCTCGTCGCGCCCGAGCAGCACCTTGTTTTCGGCGACCAGGATCCGCTTGACGTAGAGCGGCTCGGAATACGCGACGCCGAGCCCCCGGCGCTGTCCGACGGTATAGCGGCTGATGCCCTTGTGCCGCCCGATCACGCTTCCGTCCGGGAGCACGAAGTCGCCCTCGGGTTCGGTTTTGCCGGTGTAGCGGGCGATCACCGCGGCGTAGTCGCCGTCGGGGACGAAGCAGATATCCTGGCTGTCGGGTTTGGCGGCGTTCAGAAACCCGTTTTCGGCGGCAAGCGCGCGCGCCTCGCTTTTGGTGAGGTCGCCGAGAGGGAAGAGGGTTTTCGCCAGTTCCGCCTGCGTCAGGTGGTAGAGGACGTAACTCTGATCCTTCGAGGGATCGCGCGCCTTGCGCAGCGTCCAGCGTCCGTCCCGGTACTCGATCCGCGCGTAATGCCCGGTCGCGAGGCAGTCGTAGCCGAGTTCCTCGCCCCGACGGCGGAGCAGAGCGAATTTCATGGTCCGGTTACAGTCGACGCAGGGGTTCGGCGTCCGTCCCGTGAGATAGCGCGAAACGAAGCGGTCGATCACCTCGCGCCTGAAATCGTCGGTCATATTGAAAACGTGGAACGGGATCCCCACCCGCCGCGCCACGCTCCGCGCGTCGGCGGCGTCGTCCGCGGTGCAGCAGCCGCCCTCGTGGGCGACGTCGTCCGGGCAGAGTTTCATCGTGCAGCCGATACAGTCGTAGCCGTCGCGCGTCAGCAGGTACGCCGCGACCGAACTGTCCACCCCGCCGCTCATGGCGACGAGAACTTTTGCTTTAGTCATCTGTGTTGCGTTTCTCCTTTTTCGGCGGGAGCGGGAGCAGAACCGATGTCCGCGCCCGATACGCGGCGTAATCCGCGCGTCGTTCGAGGTTGTGTTTTTCCATCATGGGGATCGAGACGAAAAGGAACAGCAGGAAGATCGAAAGGAACCCGAGCCCGAGATACCATTCGCCCGCCCCGGTCAGAAGATAGCAGAGGAAAACGCCGAGCCAGAAGGTCAACTCCCCGAGATAGTTCGGATGCCGCGACCAGCGCCAGATCGACGCGTCGCAGGTGCGCCCTTCGCCCGCGTGTTCGCGCAGAAAACGATGGATCGCCCGGTCGGAGACCAACTCGAGCGTCACCCCGGTCAGCATCACGGCAAGTCCGATCAGGAGCAGGGGATCGAACCCCTCGGTCTGCAGGACTCCGAACCCGCCGACAAGCCCGAGATACACGACGATCGTCGGGATATACTGCAGTCCCGCGAAGTTGATCAGAAAGAACCCGAGCGGGGAACACTTCTCGCGGAACTGCCGGTAGCGCCAGTCCTCGCGGAGCAGTCCCTTGTAGGTCAGCGCCCAGTTCCCGGTCAGGCGGATCGCCCACAGGCAGACGCAGACGAAAAACAGGATCGCGTTGACCGAAAACAGGCGGTATTTCACCATCGCGAGCAGCAGCATCACGACCGGAGCGACGCTCCAGTAGGGATCGTAGAGCGAGGTGTCGGGGACGAAACAGGTGACGATAAAGATCACCAGCGTCGCCGCCGCGGTGAACACCGCCTCCGCAAGCAAAAGATCGTCGATCAGGGCGAAGGGGATCGCGCCGACGGCAAACGCCGCGGCGTAGAGCAGCAGATTGACAAGCAACCCTTTGGTTTTCGCTTGCATCGGTGGTTCCTCGTTTCTTTATCTCAGTAGGGTGGTCTGACCGTTCAGTTTGCAGTTCTTTTTGTCGATATACAGGTTGTCGTCGGCGCGGGCGATGCACTTCTGATAGGTGTCGGCGTCGCCCACGATCACGTCGAAGCCGATCCCGACGGAGACCACGTACGCCACCTGCTGCCGGAAGCAGTCCTCTTCGATCCGGCTTCGGATCTCGCCGATCATCCGGTCGATCTCGGGGGCGCTCGCGTTCTGCGCGATCAGGATGAATTCGTCCCCGCCGTACCGCCCGAGGAAGGTCGGGTACGTCCGCGCGTCGACGATCTGTTTCAGCGCTTCGGCGACGATCACGATCGCCCGGTCGCCCTCGGCGTGTCCCAGGTTGTCGTTGATGCGCTTGAAGTCGTTGATGTCGATCATCAGAACGTAGGTCGTCCCGTCCTTATGCGTTCCCTGCGAGACGTAGCGGGAGAGTTGTCCCCGGTTGTTCAGCCCGGTCAGGGGATCGACCGAGATCTGTTTTTCCATCGCCTGAATGTAGAAGATCAGCATAAAGACCGTGCAGCAGAAGCAGAAGAGCGCCCCGTCGGGGAGCAGAAACATCTGCGACAGCCCGCCGACGATCACAATCAGGGGGAAACACCCGATATAGACGTGCTTGCGCTTCTCGTCGGGGTTGGTCTCGTCCTTGACGCGCCGGAGCGAATAGAAGAGCGACGCGATGATATAGATGATCGGGACGGTGACGAGGAACGCGCGGAAGAGCAGCGTCGTCTGGTTCTCCCCGGTCAGGAGAAGTTCCGGCGCGATCGAGAAAATCACGACCAGCGCGATCGTCGAAGCGATGAACGGAATGAGCAGGGTAAGGACCTTTTTCGCGGCGTCCCGGTTCTTCACCTGCTCGACCGCCATCGCGTAGCGCAGCCACGAGAAGGTGATCGACGCCATGAACAGATAGTCGAGAAAGTTCACGGTGCAGACCAGGGCGTCGTTCGACGGAAGCACGCCGGAAAGAATCGCCGCCCAGACCGTGTCGGTGATAAAGTAACTCATGAACGCGGCGAGCGTCCAGTCGTATTTGATTTGTTTCTCCTGTCGGTCATGCTTGAGCAGGTTGTGCGCCAGCATGATGCCGAAGATCACGACGCAGACGGCGTTGGATTCCAGATAATGCAGAAAATACGGAGACATATGCGGTTTTCTCCTTTGCGGTTTGATTCGGTCTTGTTGTCTTGCCGGATGTTTTGGTTATACCAGTTGCCCGGGGAGTTTCAGTTTTTGCTTCGGGGG
>CACYZS010000168.1 GCA_902778985.1 uncultured Ruminococcus sp. | reverse complement strand
TTGCCGACCATCTGCGGGAGTCCCCAGGTGCCGAGCGAGGTCAGGATAATGACCGCGCACAGCGAGAAGGGATCGGGACCGAAGAAGGAGTTGAAGACGCCGGGGACGTCGGCGGGGACCGCGGAGAGTTTCTCGAGCGCGGCGGTAAAGCCCCCCTGCCCGTTCAGCACCGCCGCGATGACCGCGACGATCCCGATCAGCATGATGATCCCCTGCACGAAATCGTTGATGGCGGTCGCCATGTAGCCGCCGAGAACGACGTAGGCGCAGGTCAGGACCGACATGACGATAATGCAGACGGTGTAGTCGATCCCGAACGCCATGCGGAAGAGCCGCGAAAGCCCGTTGTAGAGCGAAGCGGTGTAGGGGATCAGGAAGATGAAGACGATCGCGGCGGCGGCGATCTTCAGGGCGGGACTGCCGAAGCGTTCGCCGAAGAACTGCGGCATGGTCGCGCACTTCATTTTCTGCGTCATCAGACGGGTGCGCCGTCCGAGGACGATCCACGCGAGCAGCGAACCGAGGAAGCAGTTGGCAAGCCCGATCCAGGTCGAGGCGATGCCGAACTTCCAGCCGAACTGCCCGGCGTAGCCGACGAAAATGACCGCCGAGAAATAGGACGTTCCGTAGGCGAACGCCGTCATCCAGGGACCGACGGCGCGCCCCGCGAGCACGAAGCCCGAGACGTCGGTGGCGGAACGCCGACACCAGATCCCGATCGCGACCATCGCGAGCGAGAAAACGATCAGCATAGAGAGTTTGAGTGCCATTGTTTTTTTCCTTTCTTCCATCGAGAACGAAAAAGCCCGTCCTCGGAATACAGAGGACGGGACGAAAAACCCGCGGTACCACCTCAATTTATCCGTTCCTTGCGGAACGGACCTCACGGACGCGCGGCTAAGCCGTCACGTCCCCGCCCTGTAACGGGGGCGCCCGGGATCCCCTTCCCTTGCGGGTTTCAAGGATCCGGCTCGCGGAACGTAATTCGGGGGAACGCTCTCTGCCGCCTTACACCGCCCGGCGGTCTCTCTGAAGAAAAGCAAACTCCCTACTGGTTTCCGGTCAACGCTTTTGACGATCCTATTATAGCACGCTTTTCGGGTTTGTCAAGCGATTTTTACAAAAACCGCGTCAATCGGCAAAGAAACGCTCGATCTCCTCGCGCGAAGCCGCGAAGGTCCCTTCCGCCATTCCGGGTTTCCCGCCGCCGCGCCCCGAAAGCGCGCGGTTGATCTCGGGCAAAACGGTCCGAAGGTCGGTTTTCTCCGACGCGAGCAGATAGCGGAAGCCCCTCTCGCCCTCGCCGTAGCAGACGGCGACGATCCCGCCGGTCGTTTTGATCGCGATCGCCGCGAGGTGCCGCGCGACGTCGGGGTCGGATTCGACCTCCGAGAGAAAGAACACGCGGTTCCCTTCGGTCGGCGCTACGCTGCCCGCCAAGAGTTCGGCAAGGCGGCGGCGCAGGGCGGCGTTGTTCTGCGAAAGCGTGTCGGACGCGGCAAGCGCGCGGGTGACGCCCTCGGCGATCTTCTCCTGCGGCACCGAAAGCAACTCGGACACGGTCTGCGCCGCCCGGCAGCGCGCGCGGTAGTCGGCAAGCGCCTTTTCCCCGGCGACAAGGCGGATCCGCACTCCGCCCTTGTAGCGAATGAAGCCGAGCAGACGGATCAGACCGATCTCCCCGGTCTTCGATACGTGCGGCGCGCAACAGGCGCAAACGTCGCACCCCTCGACCGTGACCAGACGGACGTTTTCGGTCAGGTCCAGTTTACTGCGGTAG
The DNA here is from genome assembly GCA_902778985.1 of uncultured Ruminococcus sp. Classification (GTDB taxonomy): domain Bacteria; phylum Bacillota; class Clostridia; order Oscillospirales; family CAG-272; genus UBA1740. The sequence continues at coordinate 2,512 of CACYZS010000168.1, read as the reverse complement.
GAGAGGTTCGGCAACTCCTCCGGCGACGGAAAAGAGACCGTGACCGGGACGTCGGCGTAAACGACGCCGTTGGCAAGATCCTCGATCTCGTCGAGTTGTTCCCTTGTCAGTTCCCCGTTAAAGTCCATCGTCACCTCGTCCTCTCCGAGGTGGAAGCCGACGTTGTCGTAGCCGTAGCGCGCGTGGATCAGCCCCGAGACGATATGCTCGGCGGTGTGGCACTGCATCCGGGGGAACCGCACCGAACGGTCGACCTCGCCCGAAACGGTCGCGCCGACCACAAGCGGAGCGCCCGTATAGTGAACAACGGCGTCCCCGACAAGGGCAGCGCCGGAAACGGACACGCCCCCGAGCGTCCCAACGTCGCACGCCTGCCCGCCCCCGCCGGGAAAGAACGCCGTCCGGTCGAGCGTCACGGCGTAACCCGTTTCGGTGGGCTCACAGGCGAGAACGGTCGCCGAAAACGAGAGGAGCGAACCGTCTTTTTCGTAGAGTTTTTCGGTCATAAATCCCTCACACTACCTGAAACAGGCAGAACTTCAGATACTCGGTCTCGGGCACGTTCCAGAGGATGGGGTGATCGGGCGCCTGCTGGCGCTCCTCGATCTGCCGGAGCGAAACTCCGGCGTCGTTTGCCGCGTCGTGGAGCATATTGCGGAAGAGCGACGCGGTCATGAAATGCGAGCAGGAACAGGTCGCGAGGTAGCCGCCGCGCGGGAGCAGGCGCATAGCGCGGGCGTTGATCTCGCGGTAGCCGCGGTAGGCGGCGGAAACGGTCGAATTGCTTTTTGTGAACGCGGGGGGATCGAGGACGATCAGGTCGAAGTCCCGCCGCTTGTTCTTCTCGAGTTCGGCAAGGTAGTCGAACACGTCGGCGCAGATCACCGAAACACGGTCGGAAAAGCCGTTCAAAGCGGCGTTCTCGCGGGCGAGGGTCACGGCGGCGTCCGAGATATCGACGGCGACAACCGACGCGGCGCCGCCCTTGGCGGCGTTGAGCGCGAACGCCCCCGTGTGGGTGAAGCAGTCGAGGACGCGGCGCCCCTTTGCGAGCCGCGCGACCGCCTGCCGGTTGTATTTCTGGTCGAGGAAGAACCCGGTCTTCTGCCCCCCTCCGTAGTTGACGCGGTAGGTGACGCCGTTTTTGACAAGGGTCAGTTCGTGGGGGGCGGTCGGATCGGGACGCAGATCGAGGAACGCGCCCGATACGGCGGGCAATCCCTCGAGAGCGCGGATCGGGCTGTCGCTCCGTTCGTAGATCACCGTGACGGTCTCGCCCATCGCGGTCAAAATCTCGCGAAGCCCGTTGAAAACCGTCTCTTTGATATGCTCGCACCCGAGCGACAGTACCTCGGCGACCAGCACGTCGCCGAAGCGGTCGACGGTCAGCCCGGGAAAGCCGTCGGCGTCCCCGAAGATCAGGCGGCAAGAGGCGAAATCGTCGCCCATTACGGTCTTTCGATAGTCGACGGCGTACTGCAGACGGCGGCGCCAGAACGCCCCGTCAAAGCGGTCGTTGGGGTTGCGCGAAAGCCGCGAAAGCAGGCGCACGCGGAGTTTGGACGCGTCGTTGATGAACCCCGAGCCGAGGTACTTCCCCTTCTTCGAGTACACGTCGACGATATCGCCCTGCGCGTAGTCGCCCGAGACCGCGAGGACTTCCTCCCCGAACACCCGGACCTGTCCGCTTTTTAAGGATTTTTCCGCCTTTTCCGAGACGGTCGCGCGTGCATAAGGTCTTTCCATTTTCATCCCTCAAATTACAAGAAATCGTCGTCCCCGTCTTCCCTCTCGGGATCGTTTTCGCGTTCGGTTTCCTCTTTCTTCCGGGCGCGGCGGATCGCGCGGAAGGTCACGAGCGAGGCGATCAGAAACCCGAGCAGCGGCGCGCCGAGGATCAGAACGAGGATCGGAACGGGGAGCGACGACAGCCCGGCAAGCGAGCCGCTGCCGAAATCCCCCGTATAGCGGACGTAGGCGAGGCGCACGGCAAACGCGATCGCCACGCACCCGAGAACGAACATACAAACGAACAGGACGATCAAAAGAACCCGTCCCGCGCGGTCACGATCTCCGTTCACCTTTCCACCCCCGTTCGCCTAAAAAATCGGCGGAGAGCGGCGCTCCCCGCCGGGGTTTTCACTTCTTTTCGCCCTGCGACGCCAGAAACGCCTCGCGGTCGAACCCCTCGTCGGTCTTCTCTTTGATATCGCCCGCTTTGGTCAGGGCGATCTTGGTCAAAACTGGTCCGATCAACTCGTATACCAGAACGGCGAACAGGACGATATTGCGTACCAGAACGCCTTTATCGCCCATGGTTTCCAGTACGATCGCGCTCATTCCGAGCGCGACGCCCGCCTGCGGCAGCAGGGTGATCCCGAGCCAACGCGTGACGCGTTCGTCACACCCGACAAGACGGCAACTCCCGTACGCACCGACGTATTTGCCGAGCGAACGCGAGACGACACTTGAGATGCCTTAGCATCCGCTACGTACACCTACGGAGTGCGAA
>CACYZS010000167.1 GCA_902778985.1 uncultured Ruminococcus sp. | reverse complement strand
CCGGCGACGCACCATGAGAGTTCCTTCGAGCGGGAGAAGCGGGAGAGCAGGAACAGAAGGAACACCAACGCCGCCGCGACCGCGATCGCCCACGCGAACCCGCGCGCCGCCCCGAAGTAGGCGTACCCTTTCTCCCCGAGTTCGCGGAGCGCGTCGTGCTGCGTCCCCCACTCGGAGAGCGTGCGCGGCGTCCGTTCGATCTCTCCGAGCAGGTTCTTCGAGAGCAGATCGGCGTAACGAAGGAACAGACCGAGGAAAGCGGCGACGACGCCGGGAAGGGTGCAGAAGAGCAACGCAAGCGGGAGAGTACCCGCGCGTTTTTTTGTGTTCGGCATGGCGTTTCCCGGGCGTTCCCGGCTCCTTTCAAAAGGTGGGGGCGGTTGCGATTTTCCCCGAAATTAAAGGTCGAATTTGACCGTGAACGGATAGTGGTCGGAGAGGTAGATCCCCTGCTCTTGGTCCTTCCAGACGTCGAGGTCGCGAGCGGTCTTGGCGCTCTCGGGATCAAGGTAGATGAAGTCGATCTTGCGCGGCTCGTCCTTGCTGCCCGGCACCAGCCGTCCCCACCAATGGAAGGTGGGACCGCTGTCCTTCGTGACCTCGACCAGCGGGAAGACCGTGTTCTCGTCCACCCATTTCATGGTCGCCGAGGTCTCGCGGGCGTTGAAGTCGCCGAGGACCAGCGTCGCGTCGGCTTTCAGTTCGGTCTGTTTCTCGGCGAGATATTCCATGACCAGTTTGATGCCGAGGATGCGCGCGTCGTCCGAAACGTGATCGAGGTGGATGCCGGCGACGCGGAGCAGTTTGCCCTCTTTGGTCAGGAAAACGGCGACCGGGCAGATCCGCGGGCAGGAACTCTGGCCGGGATAGCGCGTCGCGGGGACGTTCGGCGTCGGACTGAGCCAGAAACTCTCGAAGGAGATCAGGGTGAACAGTCCGTGTCTGACCGCGATGGTGACGCCCTCTCCGCGCCGGTCGGCGTTTCTGCCGTAGCCGTAGAGGTCGTAACCGTCCAGGTGATTGTTGAAGAATGCGCGGATCGGATCGATCACTTCCTGGAAGCAGATCAGGTCGGGGGACTCCCGACGGATCTTCTCGAGGATCATGCCCGAGCGGAAGAGGAACGAGTTGACGCCGTCCTCTCCGACGTAGACGCTTCTGACGTTAAAGGTGCAAACTTTGAGTTCCATTTTCATTCTCCGTCCTTTTGGATCAGTTTCCAGATCGTTTTCTCAAACAGCAGTCCGTAAGGGTGTTCTGCAAGGTAGGGGTAGGTCACCTCGACCGTCTCGCGCACGTAGTCGGCGGCGAGGCGCGCCGCGTCTTCCAGCGGCTTGCCCGACAGGATATAGCCGACCATCACCGAGGTAAAGACGTCGCCCGTGCCGTGGATCGGAGCGTCGATCCGCTCGTGGAAATACGAGAAGGGCTTCCCTTTTTTCGCGTCGTAGCCGACGATCCCGTATTCGTCGCCGCACTTGACGCTGGTCAGCACCACGCTTTTGCAGCCCGCCTTGACGAGCCGCCCGATCAGTCCGTCGATGAACGCGCGGTCGTAGCCGTTTTCGGGGTATTTCTCCCCGAGCATGAAGCACGCCTCGGTGACGTTCGGGGTGGCGACCGCCGACTTCACGCAGAGTTTCATCATATCGGCGGCGTGGTCGGAATCGAAACCCCAGTAGAACTTGCCGTTGTCCGCCATCGCGGGGTCGACGACCAGAAGCGTCCTCTCGTCCCCCACCCGGTCGATCAGTTCCGAGACCAGGGCGACCTGTCTTCCCTTGCAGAGATAACCGGTGTAAATGCAGTCGAAGCCGATCCCGGTCTTTTTCCAATGTTCGGAGATCGGTTGGATGTCGTCGGTAAGATCACGCACCGTATAACCCGTAAACCCCCCCGTATGCGTCGACAAAACGGCAGTAGGAAGGATCACCGTCTCATGCCCCATCGCCGACAGGATCGGCAGGGCGACGGTCGTCGAGCACTTTCCGAAACAGGAAACGTCCTCGACGGTAAGCACGCGTTTTTGGATCGGGGTATGGTACATGTAGGCGCCTCTTTCCGTCCGCTTCGGCGGACGTTTCAAAACTTCGGACAGTATTATAGCACACCGCTTTCGTTTTTTCCACCATTTCCCGAAAAAAGAGCAAAAAAAGAGAAAGACGGCAAAAAAAGCGCAAAAAAACCTCTCGCAGGTGCGCGCGCGGTTGACAAAAGCGTTTTTTTCCTTTATAATAGAATAGATATAATATTTTTAAGGAGATTTTCGCCGTGACCCTCGACGCCTACCGTGCCTGTCGGCTCTGCCCCCGCGCCTGCGGCGTCGACCGCACGGCGGGGAAAACCGGCGTCTGCCGCGTCGGGGCGGAACTCCGCGTCGCGCGCGCCGCGCTCCACCTCTGGGAGGAGCCCTGCCTAACCGGCGAAAACGGATCGGGCACGGTCTTCTTCGCGGGCTGCGGACTCGGCTGCGTCTACTGCCAGAACCGGGAGATCTCGCGCGGCGAGGCGGGGGCGACCGTCACAGTCGAGCGGCTCTCCGAAATATTTCTGGAACTGCAATCGTCGGGCGCCGCGAACATCAACCTCGTGACCGGGACGCAGTTTGTGCCGTCGATCTTGCCCGCCCTTGATCTGGCGCGGGCAAACGGGCTTACCCTCCCCGTACTCTGGAACACCGGCGGCTACGAGACGGTCGACACCCTTGACGCGCTGAACGGCTACGTCGATATTTTTCTCCCCGACTACAAGTACGCCAAAGGCGAAACGGCGACCGCGTACTCGCACGCGCCGGATTATCCGACCGTGGCGCTTGAAGCGATCAAAAAGATGCTTGATATTTCGGGCGAACCGGTCTTTGCCCCCGACGGGCGTCTGCTCCGCGGGACGGTCGTGCGTCTGCTGCTGCTCCCCGGCCATCTGCTCGAGGCGAAAACGGCGCTTTCGCGCGTGTATCGCGCGTGCGGGAACTCCGTGATCTACAGTTTGATGCGTCAGTACACCCCGCAGCCGGGACTTCCCTCTCCGCTTGACCGCCGCGTCACCGACCGGGAATATTCCTCCTTCGTCGATCACGCCGTCTCCCTCGGAATTGAAAACGGCTACACCCAGGAGCGCGACTCCGCCGCAGAGAGTTTTATCCCCGCATTCGACTTAACCGGAGTGCTGAAAAAATGAACGAATTCAACAATCCGGGATTAAAAAACCTTGCCCGCAACCTGCGACGCAACATGACCGAAGAAGAACGTCGCCTTTGGTATACTTTCCTTCGTTTGCTCCCGGTCCCGTTCTATCGGCAAAAGGTGATCGGTCCCTACATCGTGGACTTCTACTGCGCACAGGCCCATCTGGTGGTCGAACTGGACGGCTCCCAGCACTTCCGGCAGAAGCAGCGGGAAGCGGACGAACGGCGAGACGGA
>CACYZS010000166.1 GCA_902778985.1 uncultured Ruminococcus sp. | reverse complement strand
GTTGGGACGCGGGGTCGCTCGTCTCCGAGAGACGGATCCGGTCTTCGGGGTACCCCTCGCTGATCAGGCGGATCTCCCCATCGTCGGTCTTCGCCGCGACGGCGATGATGTCGCGGTCGATCGCCTTGATATAGCGCGCCGTCTGCGCGGTAATATCACGGTACAGGTCGGCGTGCTTCTGAAGCGCGCCCCCTTCGAGTTTGGCTTTGAGTTCTTTTGCGTTCATTGGTTCTTACTGTCCTCCGACAAAGTATGATCTTTCGTTAAGCCACGCCGACGCGATTGTGACCGCGCGTTCGGCGAGGTCGGGCGCCCCGGCGTCGAGCCAGACGATCCCGGGCTGCGCCCGGAACCAGGTCAACTGGCGCTTGGCGTAGCGGCGGGTGGCGAGTTTGATCTCTTCCGCCGCCTCTTCGGGCGTTTTCTCCCCCTCAAAGCAGGGTAAAAACTGGCGATACCCGATCGCCTGCCCCGCCGTCGTTCCGGGGGCAAGGGACCCGCGTTCCCACAGTTTCGTCGCCTCTTTGTACAGTCCGGCTTGCATCATCTGATCCACCCGAAGGTCGATCCGCCGGTAGAGCGTCTTCCGGTCGGGAAAATCCAGCCCGAAGGTCAGGCAGTCGAATCGCGGCGGGAACTGTTTGCTCTCCTTATCGAAGGCGCTCTTGGTCTTCCCGGTCAGGCGGTAGATCTCGAGCGCGCGCACGACGCGGCGCAGATTGTTTCGGTGGGTAGCGGCGGCGGATGCGGGATCGACCGCCGAGAGTTCCCGGTAAAGTTCTGCCCGTCCCTCCTCGGTCTTCCCCTGCGCCAGCAGTCGGTCGCGCAGGGCGGGATCCGAGGGGGGCGCGTCGTCGTGCCGACCGGTCAGGGCGGCGGTCAGATACAGTCCCGTCCCGCCGCAGAAGATCGGAAGACGGCCGCGTGACAGGATCCCGTTTGCCTCCCCCGCCGCTTTTTCACCGTAATCGGCGGCGGAACAGGGTTCGTCGGGGTCGAGAATATCGATCATGTGGTGCGGCGCCCGCCTCTGTTCCTCTTCGGTCGGTTTGGCGGTGCCGATATCCATACCGCGATAGACCTGCATCGAGTCGCAGGAGACGATCTCCCCGCAAAAACGTTCGGCGAGGGTCAAGGCAAGCGCGCTCTTACCCGAGGCGGTCGGTCCGACCACCGCCAGAGCGATCTTGTTCACGGGATCAATCCTTCCGTCCATGCGAGCAGATCGCGGTAGAACTCGTCGCGCCCGACCTCGTTATGCAGTTCGTGACGGAAGCCGGGATAGAGCCGGAAGGTCAACTTCTCGGCGCCCGCGCCCTCCAGCATCTTCGAGACCTTGGTCACGCCTTTCCCCCAACCGCCGACGGGATCCATATCCCCCGACGCCAAGAAGATCGGCAGATCCTTCGGGATCTTTTTCGCCCAACTTTTTTTGCTGATCTCGCCGATCATGGCGAAGAGTTCGCAAAAACCCCCGGCGGAGAACTTGAAATTGCTGGCGGGATCGTTTTCAAACCGATCGAGTTCGGCTTGGTCGCTGGTGATCCACGCCTTTTCGGACACGCCCTTCTCGTAGCGGGAATTGTACGAGCCGAAGGCGAGTTTCGAGAGGATCTTGCCCGGGTGATCCGGACCGAGCAGCCCGGACGAGAGCGCCGCAAGGACCTTGGCTACGGGCAGCGCGGGGTTCGGACCCGCGGTCCCGAGGATCACCAGTCCGTCGAGTTCGTCGCCCCAGCGCGACGCGTAGATGCGCGCGAGGAACGAACCCATACTGTGCCCGATCAGAATGAAGGGCAGATCGGGATACTCGCTCTTGGCGATCCCGGTCACGGTGTGCAGGTCCTGCACAACGAACTCCCGCGCCCCCTTCTTGCCGAAGATCCCGTACTCCTCGGGTTTGGCAGTCCTGCCGTGTCCGAGATGGTCGTTTGCGAAAACCGCGATCCCCGCCGCGTTCAGGCGGGAGATCAGGTCGGTATAGTGCCCGACGTGTTCGATCATGCCGTGCGAGATCTGGACGAGCGCGCGCGGATTGGCGACCGGAAAACGGTAGCCGGTAACGGTGTGCAGTCCGTCGGACGAGGGGAAGGAAAACAGGTTCGCTTCGGTGATCTCGATCATATCGTTCGTTTCCTTTCTTCGGAATCCGTATAACGGTTCAGAGGACGGGGCTCGACGCGATGAACTCCTCGGTCTCTTCCCTTGTCGGGATCGAGCGCGACGCGCCGCACTTGGTGACGGTCAGAGCCCCGACGGCGCAGGCGAAGCGGATCGCGGTATCGAGGTTCCCGGTCTCGCAGTAGCGGACCGCGAGCGCCGCGGTAAAGGCGTCGCCCGCCGCGGTGGTATCGACCGCCGCGACGCGGTAGGCGGGGATCATATTGCAGAGCCGCCCGTCGAAGTAGAAGGCGCCGCGGCTCCCGAGTTTCAGAACGTAGTATTTCGCCTTGATCTGCCTCGAAAGGGCGATGCAGGCGCGCATACAGGATTCGATGCCTGTCGGCGCGATGCCGGTGTAGATCTCGGTCTCGAGTTCGTTCGGCGAGAAGATCTCGACCTCGGGGAACTCGGAGAGGGGGATCGCCCGACTGGCGGGCGCGGCGTCCAGGATCACCGGGATCCCCCGCACCGCCGCCATCTTGGCGCATTCGAGCGTCACTTCAAAGGGCGTCTCGAACTGCAGGCAAACGGCGTCGGGCTTGGCGGCGATCGCTTCCTGCGCGTCGGCGGGGATCAGCGTCTGGTTCGCGCCGGGATAGACGACGATACGGTTGTTCCCGTTCGCCTCGACGAAGATCGCCGCCATACCGGTATTCGTGGTCTTATCGACCTTGATATGCGAGATGTCGACGCCCGCCTCGACGTAGGTGTCGTAGAGGCATTTCCCGTTCGCGTCGGCGCCGAGCCGCGCGCAGAGTTGGGAGACAGCCCCCATTTTCGCCGCCGCGACGGCGCAGTTCGCGCCCTTCCCGCCCGGGATATAGGAGAGCCCGCCGTCACGGTCGACGAAGGTCTCTCCCGCCGTCGGGATCCGCTTCATGCGCAGAACCATATCCATATTGGCGCTCCCGATGGTCAGGATGCGGACGGGGCGTTTTTCTTCCGCCATTTCGTTCACCTCTTTCTTTTAACGGGTCAGTCGTCCCGTCTGGGTCCGAACCCGAACAGCCGTTCTTCCTCGTCCTGTTCGCGGGCGATGCGCGCCGCTTCGAGCGCTTCGAGCCGGCGCCGTTCGGCGTCCTCGTCGATCCCGGCGTCCTTGGCCTCTTCCGGTTCGTCTTCGGTCTCTTCTTCGGTCTCTTCCGGTTCCGCTTCGTCCTCTTCCGCGTCCTCTTCGACGGGAGCGAGGTCAAACGGCGCGAACAGATCGCCGGCGTCGCCCGCGGGCTGTTCGTCCTCGGACTCGTCCTCGATCTCCTCTTCCGGTTCTTCCTCAAGTTCG
>CACYZS010000165.1 GCA_902778985.1 uncultured Ruminococcus sp. | reverse complement strand
GGGAACGTCGTTGATCCTTTTCCCCTCGAAAAGGATATCGCCCGTGTCGGGCGTTTCAAATCCGCCGATCAGGCGGAGCGTCGTGGTCTTCCCGCAGCCGGAAGGACCCAGCAGCGTCACGAACTCTTTATCCCGGATATAGAGGTTCATATCGGAGAGGACGACCTCTCCGTCAAAGGATTTCGTGACACCCTTTAACTCAATGAGTTTGTTCATTTTCTTGCGTTCTCGCGCTCCCTTCCGTTTCGCCTGCCGCCGACCCGCAAAAAAGCGGACGGGGGACCCCGCATTTTCGGGCGTCCCGCGACTTATTGGAACACATTATAGCAAAAAGCGAAGCAGAATGCAATACGTTTACAAAAAAAATTATAAAATATGATAAGTCGCGATTAACCGTAAGATACCGCGATTAACCGAAACGGCGTTTGAACAATCTCTTAAAATCTCTCGAATTCTCTCGTTTTCTCTTAAATGCTCAAAAAAAGTCGCTCTCCGGGAGGGGGTGAGAGAGCAGTGAAAAGAGGCAAAAAACAGTAAAATAAAATCCGCTCCCGACAGCGTACAGAAGCGAAAGAGAGAGCGTCAGGGAGACGAAAAGCGAAACAAGGGACAAAAGTGAGGCGATCGCGTCTGCTCTTTCCTGCGGGAGCCGGGTGGAGAGCAGACAGCGGACGGCGCGCCCGCCGTCGTGGTCGGCGATCGGGATCAGGTTGGAGAGCCCCGTCCCGCAGAAGAGCCACCCCGCCTCGGCAAAGTAGGGAGAAACTGCCCCGAAAAGGAGCAGCAGGATCCCGGGGAGCAGGTTGGCGGCGGGACCGGCGAGGGCGACCAGGCATTCGCCCCGGTAGGAGAGCGGCGACGGCGCGCGCAACCGAAATCCCCCCGCGACCGGCAACAGGCGCGGAACGCCCTCTCCGAAGAAAAGGAACGCGGCGACGTGTCCCCCCTCGTGCACGGTAAGCGCGAGCAGGAGCAGGACCGCGCGGTAGGGGGGGACGAAGCGGAACAAACAATACACCGCAGCGAAGACCGGGATCCACGGCAGAAGCGAAACTAACCGTCTTCCCCACCCGTTATCCATCGTTTGCCCTCGCTCCCCCGCCAAACGGCGGACAAAGGATCCTATGAAAAAAGGAAAGAAATCATGCGGGGGCGTTTTTTCGATTGACTTTTTTCCTCTTTTGCGGTACAATAATAGAAGAGAAAAACCGATGCGGGCGCGCCCGCGGAAACGGGGACGGATATGGAGAAAAACCAGGCGAAAGAACGGATCGGCGAGTTACGGAAAACGCTCGCCTACCACGCGCGTCTGTATTACCAGATGGACGCGCCCGAGATCTCCGACTACGAATACGACGCGCTGTTCCGGGAACTGACCGAACTCGAAGCGGCGTTCCCCGAGTTTGACGATCCCAACTCGCCGACCAAACGCGTCGGCGGCGCGGCGAGCGAAAAGTTCCGGAAGGTCGCCCACTCGGTCCCGATGGGAAGTCTGGACGACGTGTTTTCGGAGGAGGAACTCGGGGGGTTTCTTTCTGAAATGGAGAAAGATCTTCCGAAACCCGTCTACTCGGTCGAGCCCAAGATCGACGGTCTTTCGGTCGCCCTGACCTACGAAAACGGCAATCTGACGCTCGGCGCGACGCGGGGCGACGGTCTTGTCGGCGAGGACGTGACGGCAAATCTCCGCACCGTCCGCTCGATCCCCCTGACGCTGCCCGAACCGATCCCGCGCCTGGTGGTGCGGGGCGAGGTCTATATGCCGCGCGAGGTCTTCGACGAACTGAACGCGACGCGCGAAGCCGAGGGACTTCCCCTCTTTGCCAATCCGCGCAACGCAGCCGCCGGATCGCTCCGCCAACTTGATCCCAAGATCACCGCCTCGCGGCGGCTGGACATTCTGGTCTTCAATCTGCAGGAGGGCAACCCGTTCCAAGACGGTGCACCCGTCTCACACGGCAAGACGCTCGATCGGCTCGCCGCTCTCGGGTTCCACGTCCTGCCCCACCGGATCGTCACCGACGATCCCGAAAAGGTGCTCGCGCACGTCAGGCGCCTCGGCGAGTTGCGCTCGTCGCTGCCCTTCGATATCGACGGCGCCGTCGTCAAGATCGACGGGCTTGCCGACCGCGTGACGGTCGGCGAGGGAACCGGGCGTCCCAAATGGGCGGTGGCGTACAAGTATCCGCCCGAACAGCAGACCACGCGCCTGCTCGACATCACCCTGCAGGTCGGGCGCACCGGCGTCCTTACCCCGACGGCGGAACTCGAACCCGTCCGGCTCGCGGGCAGTACGGTGTCGCGCGCGACGCTGCACAACGACGGCTATATCGCCGAGCGCGACATCCGCATCGGCGACTTCGTGACCGTGCAGAAGGCGGGCGACATCATTCCCGAGATCGTCTCGGCGGTCAAGGAAAAGCGGGACGGGAGCGAAAAGATCTTCAAAATGCCCGACGTCTGCCCCTCCTGCGGGCATCCCGTCGTGCGCGACGACGCGGGGGAGGGTTCCGCCGTGCGCTGCGTCTACGCCGGCTGTCCCGCCCAGCGGGCGCGCTCCATCATCCATTTCGCGTCCAAATCCGCGATGAATATCGACGGGCTCGGTCCCGCCGTGATCGGCGCGCTGCTCGAAGCGGGGCTGATCCGCGACGTCGCCGACCTCTACGCCTTAAAGCGAGAGGACGTGGCGAACCTCGACCGGCTCGGAGAGAAGTCCGCCGACAACCTGCTCGCCGCGATCGAGGCGTCCAAGACGCGGGGGCTGGAACGCCTGCTCACCGCGTTCGGGATCCGGCAGGTAGGCGAGGTCGCCGCCGCCGCTCTGGCGCGGAAGTTCGGATCGCTGACCGCCCTCTCGGAGGCGACCTACGACGACCTTTGCGCCGTCCCCGACGTCGGGGACGTGACCGCCGCCAGCATCGTCGAGTTCTTCTCGTCCGACGAGAACCGCGAACTGATCGGGCGCCTCGTTGAGGCAGGTCTTACGATGACGGCGGAAAAGAAGCAGACGGGCGACGCCTTAACCGGGCTGACCTTCGTTCTGACCGGGACGCTCCCGCACATGACGCGCGACGAGGCAAGCGACCTGATCGTCGCGGCGGGCGGACACGTCGCGGGCTCGGTATCCAAGAAGACCTCCTACGTCGTCGCCGGCGCGGAAGCGGGCTCCAAACTCACCAAAGCCGAGGCCCTCGGCGTTCCCGTGATCGACGAGGAAGCGTTGCTCGCGATGCTCGGCAAGGAATAAACCGAAAAGCAAAAGGGACCGGAAAAATCCGGTCCCTTTTTTTGTTTTGGTTTTAGCCGAGGTTCAGTTTCTTTTCGGCAAGGCGGACGTTGAAGAAATACAGTCCGATCGAAATGCCGATCCGCATCAAGATCTCGATCAAAAGGAAGAACTGCGCGCGAGTTCAACGAGCGAGAGGACGGTCTGAACGGCGGAGTTGGTGACGAAGCAGAAGAGAACGCTGCCCCAGATCTTGCCCTTCCCCTGGAAGATCACGGCGCCGAGCGTGACGCCGAGGTAGAGGATCGAGAACTGCAGAACGATCCAGACGAGAACGTACAGGATGATCTCGACGAGCAGCAGCGCCGTCTGTCCGGAAAGCGCCGCAAGGAAGTCCTTGATGCCGACGAAGACCATCACGTATCCCCGGAAGGGATTGCTCGCGTTCACGAACGCCCCGAAAACGAAAACGACCGAGAAGAACAGAACCGTGATGTGGGCGAGTTCACAAAGAAACGCGCAGATCATTTTCGAGAAGATCAACTTCCAACGCTTCACGGGGAGCATCAGCGTCAGGTAGCCGGTGTCGGAATAGAGCCCCGAATAGTAGCGGATGATGAGCATGATCGGGAGCACCGCCGCCGAGAGCACGAGCACCAGGATGGCGAACCCGGACATGGACATCAGTCCGAGGGCGAGCAGGATCTGTTTCGGCCCCGTGAGCGAGGCGAGCCAGTAAAGCAGCCCCGCCAAACCCGCCAGAACCGGCGTGAACAGGAGCAGCGGGATCAAAAACCGCAGGATCGACAGAAAATCGTATTTCAAAAGTTTCTTTAACATCTGAACGCCTCCCGGAACATCTCGTCAAGCGTTTTGCCCTCTCTCTGCCTTGCCTCTTCGGCGCTGTCGTAGCAGAGCAGGCGCCCTTCGCGGATAAAGATGAACTCGTCGACCACCTCTTCGACGTCGGCGATCAGGTGCGTCGAGATGAGCACGACCGCGTTCTCGTTGTAGTTCGAGATGATCGTTCTGAGGATGTAGTCTCTCGTTGCCGGGTCGACTCCGCCGATCGGCTCGTCGAGCAGATAGACCTCGGCCTGTCTTGCCATTACCAGGCAGAGCTGCAGTTTCTCTTTTGTGCCCTTCGACATCTTCTTCAT
>CACYZS010000164.1 GCA_902778985.1 uncultured Ruminococcus sp. | reverse complement strand
CAGTACGGTCGGAAAGTATAATAGGTATTGCAGTGAGTTATTCCGGTTCACCCCGAAGAACGGTTCGTCTTCGCGGAACAAGTATGCGGGCGGATTCGATTTTGATACCGCGACCGCGGTTGTGTCGGGACCAGCCGGGGGAGACGGAGAGCCCTTTGATTACTATCCCAACTTGAACGATTCCTCTTCTGAAAGCGATTGGGGCTGGCACAAGATCGGCGTCCGCATTCACGAAAGTGCCGAGACCGACGGCGTGAACGTGACCTACACCGTCTATTCTTTCCTTTATATTGATGGGGAAGAGAGATGGAAGATCAAGTTGGATACAAGCGTCCTGAACTCGCGCACGCAACTGTTCTACACGATGGACACATCCAAGAATTACACGGCGGATTTGAGCAACAATCTATTCTTTTCTTTTAATGTGAGTAACTTAAATTATTGTGTCGAGGCGTGCTATCTGGTCACCGCCAATCTGACCGCCCGCGCCGTCATACCGAGCGAATTCTCGACCGGCGTCGTTCCGGTCGCGGATCCCGTCGATTCGAAATACGTCCTGATGGACGACAGCGTCATTCCCGCAAAGGTGTACTTTGCGGCGGCACAAAACTAACCCCCGCTCCCCTACATATCTGAAAACAATTCGTCGGAAATTCTTCCGACTTTGCGTAATAAAATACAAATGAGGTTAAACTATGGTACATTGTTCCGACAGACTCGAACACGTTCACTCCGACATTCGCGGGCCGCTTTATCAGGAGGCGCTTCGCATGGAAGCCGAGGGAACGAACGTCCTGAAACTGAATACCGGTAACCCCGGACGCTTCGGTTTCCAACTTCCGAACTCGGTGCGGCAGGCGCTCGCTCTGCACATCGACGAGGCGGTGCCGTACTGCGACGTGCGCGGCATGGCGACGGCGCGGAGCGTCATCTGCACCTATCACATCGGGCGCGGACTGCAGGGCATCATGCCGAACGACGTCTTCATCTGCAACGGCGTCAGCGAGGCGGCTTCGATGCTGATGAATTCGCTGATCGGCACCAACGACGAACTGCTGTTGCCGACGCCCTGCTACTCGCTCTGGAGCAATAACGCCTACCTCTGCGGCGGAAAGCCGGTGTTCTACCGTTGCGATCCGAACAACCACTGGAACCCCGACATCGACGACATCAAGGCAAAGATCACCCCGCACACCAAGGCGATCCTGATCATCAACCCGAACAACCCGACCGGCGCCGTCTACTCGCACGACACCCTCGTCGCCATCGCCGATATCGCGCGCCAAAATCATCTGGTGCTGCTCTCCGACGAGATCTACGACCGTCTCGTGATGGACGGACTGCGCCACGAGTCCATCGGCGCGCTCGCGCCCGACGTTCCCTGCGTCACCTTCAACGGACTGTCGAAGAGCCACATTATCTGCGGCTTCCGCTGCGGCTGGATGGTCTTCTCGGGTCCGAAGAACGAACTCGACGAGATCAAGGACGGCGTGATGAAACTGGCTTCGATGCGTCTCTGCGGCAACGCCCTGACGCAACTCGTCATTCCCGCGGCTCTGGTCGACAGCGAGAGCACCCGCGAGATGCTGGTGCCGGGCGGCCGTCTCTACGAACAGAGACGGGCGACCACCGAGGGGCTTGACAAGATCGACGGCGTGTTCTACGAGAAGAACCGCGCAGCGTTCTACCTGTTCCCGGGGCTCGAAAAAGAGAAGTTCACCTTCAAGGACGGGCAGGATTTCGCGATGAAGTTCCTGCACGAATCCAACGTCCTGGTCATTCCGGGCAACGGCTTCGACTGGACCGAGGATATGCGGTTCCGGATCGTTATGCTCCCCGATCCCGACGTGCTGACCAAGGCGATGAAGGATCTGAAACACTTCCTGAACCACCACAGAAGATAAACCCCGTCCCCCGCTTTTTTTGCGCGGAACGGTCAAAACCCCCCTCGTCCCCGGACGCCGGAGCGGGGGAGAGGTACCCCGGCGTCAGATCATACAAGCGAATGTGAGGCAAGATCAATGGTTCAAAACGACTACCTGGCAAAGTACGAAGAATGGAAGAAGAACGCCGTCGAACTGTCGGCGGAGTTGGCGAAGATGACCGACGCCGAGATCGAGGACGCGTTCTACCGCGATCTCGAATTCGGGACCGGCGGACTGCGCGGCGTGATCGGCGCGGGCACCAACCGCATGAACGTCTACACCGTCGCGAAGGCGTCGCAGGGGTTGGCGAATTACGTCAATAAGACCTTCCCGGCGTGCAAGAAGATCGCCGTCGCGTACGACAGCCGGATCAAGTCCGACGTTTTCAGCCGCGTTGCCGCCGGCGTGTTCGCCGCCAACGGGCTCGAGGTCTTCCTCTATCCCGAACTGATGCCCACCCCGGCGCTGTCGTTCGCCGTCCGTTACTTCGGCTGTTCCGCCGGCGTGGTGGTCACGGCGTCGCACAACCCGTCCAAGTACAACGGCTACAAGGTCTACGGTCCCGACGGCTGCCAGATCACGACCGAGGCGGCGGCGACCATCCTTTCCGAGATCGAGCGGATCGACGTGTTTTCCGACGTGTCGCGCGGCGACTTCGACGCGCTGGTCGCTTCGGGCAAGATCAAGTATATCGGCGAGGACTGCGTTACAGCGTTCCTTTCCGCCGTCAAGGGGCAGAGCGTCCTTTTCGGCGACGAGATCGACCGCGACGTCGCGATCGTCTACTCCCCCCTGAACGGCACGGGTCTGAAACCCGTCACCCGCGTTCTCCGTGAGACCGGATTTACCAACGTCACGGTCGTCAAGGAGCAGGCGAACCCCGACGGCAACTTCCCGACCTGCCCCTACCCGAACCCCGAGATCCGTGAGGCGCTCCGCCTCGGTCTGGAATACGCCGACCGTCTGCACGCGGATCTGTTGCTCGCGACCGACCCCGACGCCGACCGCGTGGGGATCGCCGTCCGTGACGGAGAGGGGATGAAACTGCTGACCGGTAACGAGGTCGGTATGCTCCTACTCGACTATATCGCGAGCCAGCGCACCGCGCACGGCAAAATGCCCGCCGATCCCGTGATGGTCAAGACCATCGTGACGATCGATATGGCGGAGCGGATCGCCGCACACTACGGGATCCGCACGGTCAACGTCCTGACCGGCTTCAAGTTCATCGGCGAGCAGATCGGTCTGCTCGAGAAGGCGGGGCACGCAGACAGTTACCTCTTCGGTTTCGAGGAGTCCTACGGCTATCTGTCCGGTGCCTACGTCCGCGACAAGGACGCCGTCGACGGCGCGTACCTGATCTGCGAGATGTTCGCCTTCTACCGCACCCGCGGGATCAGTCTGCTCGAAAAACTGAACCAACTCTACGCCGAGTACGGCACCTGCCTCAACACCCTGTACTCCTACGAGTTCGCCGGCGTGGCGGGCTTTGCCCGGATGCAGGACATCATGGCGACGCTCCGCGCGGGGCTTCCCGACGTGGCGGGACGCAAGGTC
>CACYZS010000163.1 GCA_902778985.1 uncultured Ruminococcus sp. | reverse complement strand
TTTTGTCGCCCTGAATACAACTGTACGCGGTGCCCTCCCAAGACTCCCACTCCGGTCCGTCCATCGCTTTACTGCCGTAGACGAAGGTCTTGTTCATATCAAAGTGCCCGCCGTACTCGTGCCAGTTGTTGTCGTCGCGGGTGTAGAACCCGAAGAGTTCGCAGTCCTTAAAACTGGCGACCGAAAACCGCGCGTTCGCTGTGTTGGCAAGCGTCGGATTCCAAAGGATCGAGTACTCAAAGTAAAGTTCTTTCCAATCGTCATCGCCAGAGGTCTTGAAAAAGTGCTGGTCGCCGCGGATGTCCGCAATGGTCTTCGAAACCTCGAAATTGTTGTAACTGAAATACGGTCCGGACGGGTTTGAGAAATTGAAGATCTCACTCTCGCCCGCGACGGTCTTGTCGATGGTCAGCGCCTGACAGACGGTGATTGCCTCCGCGTCGATATACGAGTAGTTCTCGCCAACCTGAATGAACGGACGAACGTAAATCGGGGTTTCAAAACTGGCGAGCGGGATGGCGGACAGTTTGACCGCCACCCAGAACCGGCCCGTTCCCGCCGGGATATTGCCGCCGCCGGCGTTGATCGTGCTGTGAACCGTGGTGGTCGAGTAGGTGCCCGCTCCGCCCGCCGTCGGGGCGGAGTTGCTCGTCGAGAAGACGAAGCCGACCGCGTCGTAATCGAGCGAACCGATCGTGAACATCACGCGCAGATCGGTCGTCTCGTCGGTCTGGTTGGCGTTTGAAAGAGTCTGATAACTGAAGTCCTGAATGTCCGCGGCGTTGTCGCCCACGGGATCCGCCGCAGCCGTCAGAGGCAGCAGCGAAACCAGCGCGACGGTCATCATCGCAAGGATCAGAAGGAGCGATATGCTCCGACGCTTGATTTGCATTTTCAGTTTTCTCCTTTGATATACTTGCGCCGTCCCCCTTGTCTTTTCGACGCGGGGGACGGCTTATCCGGTGAAAAGGAAACCGGGGCTGCCGGAAGCGGAGGTAGGAGGGAGACCGTTCACGACAGCCACGGGGTGATGCGAAAGATCCGCGAGTTTGAAGTAGATCGCGGCGGGAACCTCCACGCCCTCGGCGAGGGTGATGGTGTCCGCGGCGGGCGTCGCGACCGGTTCGACGTTGCGGACGAATCCGTCGCCGCAAGTCCACTGCACGTCGTCGATCACGATGTAAACGGCGTTCTCGGAGCCCGCGACGCCGGCAAAGCACAGACCGACCGAACGGTTGTCTTTGTCAACGTACCAGATCCCGTCGTACTCGGTCGACTTGTTCTTGAACGCGCTCTTGGTCGTCGCGACCGTTTGGTCCGCGGTCAGGATGAAGGGAAGCGCGTCGTTCGGACGGAGCGCGAAGCTTCTGTTCTCCCACGAATCGCCGTCCCAGAAACCGACGATGCTCTGCTCGACCTTCCAGACCTTCACGCCGTCGACGTAGAGTTCGGTGTAGGCGTAGTAGGATCCCTTCTGACCGGGTTCCGCCAGCGCTTTCGCGTTGTCGGGATCGCTCGGATCCGCTTCCATGTGGAGACGGAATCCGATGCGGTGCCAGCCGTAACCGCCGATCGGAGCGAAGGAGTCCGCCGTGACGGTCTCGTCAAACCGACCGAGATAGCGCGGCTGACCGTTGTCGAGCGCCAGAACGCAATCGGACGCGGGATCGAGGGACGAGAACCAGGTTGTTCCCTCTTTCTTGTCGACCGCTCCGCTCCCGTAGACGTAGGTACGGTTGAAGCAGAAGCGTCCGGCAAACTCCTCGTCTGCGGCGACGTCGCGGGTGTTCAGCCCGAAAATCTCGCAGGGATCGTAACCGACGATGTCGACCGCCGAGATCCGGGCGCTTGCGGCGTTCGCGAGGGTTTCGTTCCAAAGCAGCGAATACTCGAACCAGAGATCGTTGCCGTCGGGATCGGCTTCGGTCGGGTAGAAGTGCTTGCTGCCGCGGATTGCCCCGAAGGTCTTCCGGACGGCGTAATCCCCGGTCGTGCCGTTGTAGTAGTCGCCGGTGGGATTCTTGGAATCGAAGATCACGGGCTCCCAGGTCAGGACCTCGTTCGTCACCGTCTGATGGCAGATCGTGCACTCGCCTCTGCGGTATCCGTCCGGATCGAGAAGGTTCGGGGTCTTGACTTCGATGACCTCGTTGTGCAGGGTGGGATCCGCCGGGATCACGACCGAGGTGCCGGGGATACTATCGCCGCAGACGATGCAGTGATAGGACTTCGAGCCGTCGGCAGAGCAGGTCGCGGGCGCGTCGACGGTGTAATCAGCCGCCTGCGTATGGACGTGTACTTCAACCTCTTGGAAGTAGATCGCGCCGGGAACCGTCACGCCGTCGGCGAGGGTAAAGTCCTTCGCCGCGGGGTCGGCAACCGGTTCGACGTTGCGGACGAAACCGTCGCCGCAGGTCCACTGGACGTCGTCGATCACGATATAGACCGCCTCTTCGGAGTTGGCAACGTCGTAGAGTGCCAGACCGACCGCACGAATATCGTTATCAATGTACCAGAGCCCGTTGAACTGGAACGCCTTATCCACGAAGGCGGAGTTGGTGGTCGCGTAACTCTCGGACGCGGTCAGTTTGAAGGGAACCGCGTCGTTGGGGCGCAGGGCGAAACTTCTGCTCTCCCACGAGTCGCCGTCCCAGTAACCGACGATGCTCTCTTGAATCTTCCAGACCTTCACGCCGTCGACGTAGAGTTCCGTGTAGGCGTAATAGGACGCTTTCTGACCGGGTTCCGCAAGCGCTTTCGCGTTTTCGGGATCGCTCGGATCCGCCTCCAGATGGTAGCGGAAACCGATCCGGTGCCAACCGTAGTTGCCGATCGGAGCGAAGGAGTCCGCCGTAACCGTCTCGTCAAAGCGACCGAGCAGGCGCGGCTGACCGTTTCCGAGTTCCAGAACGCAATCGGACGCGGGGTCAAGTTGAGAAGACCAGGTGGTTCCCTCTTTCTTATCGACCGCTTTACTACCGTAAACGTAGGTGCGGTTGAAGCAGAAGCGTCCGGCGAACTCGTCGTCTGCGGCAACGTCGCGGGTGCTCAACCCGAAGATCTCGCAACCCTCGGGATCCCAACCGGTCACCTCCGCGACCACGATCCGCGCTCTGGTCGCGTTCGCAAGCGTTTCGTTCCAAAGAAGCGAGTATTCGAACCAGAGGTCGTTGCCGAGCGGGTTCTCCTCGCTGACCGGGTAGAAATGCTTGTCGCCGCGAATGTTCCCGAAGGTCTCGCGGACCGCGTAGGTCCCCGTCTTCTCGTCGTAGTATTTGCCGGAGGGGTTCTTGGAATTGAAGATCTCGGGTTCCCACGTCAGATCCTCGTGGAGCGGCACGTGGCAGAGCGAACACTCGCCGTCACGATAACCGCTCTCGTCAAGCAGCGTGGGGATCTTTTCGTCCGCCCAAGCGGGAACGTGCGCGTTCGCGTCGGTCGGGATATTTTCCGTAGTATTTTCGATGATCGCGTTGCAGACCGTGCAATGGTAGGACTTTGTGCCGGTCGTCGAGCAGGTCGCCGGAACGTCGACCGTGTATTCGGTCGCGACGGTATGCCCCGTCGCCGGGATCGCCTCGACGGTGCTCTCGATAATTGCGCTGCAGACCGTGCAGTGCTTGGACTTCGAGCCGGGCACCGTGCAGGTTGCCGGCGTGTCGATCGTGAACTCGGTCGCCGGCGTGTGACCCGTCGCGGGGATCTCCTCGACGGTGCTCTCGATGGCCTCACCGCAGCCCGAGCAGTGCTTGGACTTCGAGCCGGGCTCCGTGCAGGTTGCCGGCGTGTCGATCCTATACTCCGGCTCGGGCGTGTGAACGTGTCCGCCGCCCGTCGTGAAGTCGCCCGTCGCGATGCCGGTCGTGCCCGACGCCGGCGCGGCAGTGGTCGACGAGGGTTCGGTCGCGTCTCTGTTCTTTTTCTTGCAGGACGCAAACGCGAACGCAACGAGAACGAGGCACAGGGCAAGTGCAAGAATCTGTGCGAGTTTTTTCATTTGTATTCCTCCTCTTGACGGATTTATGTGGATTTTTGCTAATTCATTATAGCATGAACAAAAATAATTTTCAACTATCCGTTCTATTTGTTTGCAAAAAACGAAATGTTTGTGAAATATTTTTTCAAAACGATACCGTTTTCATTTTCGCCTTTCCGATCCCCCGCTAACTGCGCGAGCCTCTCCGCCCCGACTATAGGAGACGCGCACAGACAGATGCAGAATTCGCGTTTGCGTCCCGAAGGTGTATATACATACTCCGAGAGGGCGCAAACGCGGATAGAAAAACGAATGAATAAATAAGAAGAAACCCGCTCGCAAAGGCGAGCGGGTTTCAACCTATATTGCGTTTTACTGTGTAGGGCTTTCAAGCGAAGCGAAAAGCCTTAACGGATTTTATCACATAATCCATTCGTTTTTCGGTCTGCGCTGAAATGTGCGTGTCAACTCAAATCCGTAGCATACGGTAGCCGATGCCTATATGGGTTTGGATGAGTTGGGGGGAGGACGGCGTCGGCTCGATCTTCTTCCGCAGCGTCGCCATAAACACCCGAAGCG
>CACYZS010000162.1 GCA_902778985.1 uncultured Ruminococcus sp. | reverse complement strand
AACTGAGAAAGGGGGGGAGCTCAAAACGGTGCTCCCTGATTTTTTCCTCGAATTCCCGGATGTGCCGGTTGATTTCCGAACGCTTCATGATCGTATCCCTCTTTTCTTTACGCTGTCATGATTCCGGAGAAAACGCGCTTCCGGTCACGAAAAAAGGGGGATCCGTCCCCCTTTTTCATTTGTTTCGCCCCTGCAAAAATCTGCCCTTTTTCGCCTGTTTTTTGCTTTCTTCTATTGACAATCCATAAAAAAGAGTGATATAATTTTACATATAGTATCATTATTGAAAAAACCGACGCCCGTGCGGGGGAGAACGCGTCGCTTTTTTCATTCAAAGAGGAGACGTAATGGAGCGTTTGAACCGGTACATCAAACAGAGAATGAATATGCTCCGCTCGTCTTCTTTTACGTTCGAGGGACTGTTCGGGATCATTCACGATCAATCCGACCGCGTTTTCTGTGAGTTCCTCGACAATTTCCGGATCACGCGGATCACCTACCGCTGTTTCCGGGAGTACTGCTGCCAAACGGCGTCGTACCTCAAAAAGAGAATAGAAGATGAATGCGGAGCATACGTCGGTCTGTATGCAGAGAACTCTCCGCATTTTCTTTCTGCTTTCTGGGCGCTCCTGATGCTGGGATACAAGCCGCTGCTTTTAAACTGTCGGCTGCCCGCGTCGTTGAACGGGAAAGCGGACACCTATTATCAGTACAATCCTGACACGCTGACACCCCTTCTGATGCTGGCCTTGGCGGCGCAAAACCGCCTTGACGGGGAAATTTGCGCCGAACCCCCCTACGTTCCGACCGTTTGGGCGGACGAGATCGCCCTGACCACGACCGCGACGACGCTCGATCTCAAGATCTGCGTCTATACCGGTAAGGACTTTACCTACCAGATGCAGAACGCGGAGTGCGTCCTGCACCAGAACAAGATGGTCAAGCGGCATTACAAGGGCGAACTCAAACTGCTTACGTTCCTGCCGTTCTACCACATCTTCGGTCTGACCGCGGTTTACTTCTGGTTCGCCGCGTTCGGCAGGACGATGGTCTTTCTGAAGGACTATTCGAGCGAGACCATCACGCAGACGGTGCGCCGTCACGCGGTGACGCACGTTTTCGCCGTCCCGCTGCTCTGGAACACGATCGCGCGGGAGATCAAGAAGGGGATCGCGAACCTGCCCGAAAAGAAGAGAAAACGGGCGAAACGCGCTATGCGCTTCTCCCTGTTCCTGCAGAACCTGTTTCCGCGGTTCGGGCAGACCGTCGCGCGCCGCCTCTTCTCGGAGGTGACCGGGCGGCTCTTCGGGGAAAGCGTCCGCTTCATGATCTCGGGCGGCGGATATATCTCGGATGAGACGCTGTATCTGTTGAACGCGGTCGGCTATCCGCTCTACAACGGCTACGGCTCCACCGAACTCGGCGTAACGTCGGTCGAACTGCGCAGCCGCCCGAAATACCGGATCTCCGGCTCGGTCGGAAAGCCCCTTCGGACGGTGGACTACCAAATCGAAGACGGCGTCCTCTTCGTGCGCGGGAAATCGACCAGTTCCCGGATCGTTCACACCGACGGGTCGTCGGAGACGCTTGACCGGGACGAGTTCTACAACACCCACGACAACGCAAAAGTCGACCGGAGGGGTCGCTACTACATCACGGGGCGCGCCGACGACGTGTTCGTCGGCGAGAACGGCGAGAAGATCGACCCCGACCTGATCGAAAAGAGTTTCCTTCTGACGAGGGTCAAGAACTCCTGCATCCTCGATCTCGACGGCAAACTGACGCTGATCTTCGAGGTGGATCCGATGGCGACCGACCTGCAGAAAAAGCAGATCGCCGAGGAGATGTCCGATACCCTTGCGAAACTCCGTGCCGACGGCTACGCGATCGAACGCGTCTTCTTCACCTCCGACAAAATGACGTCGGAGAACGCCATCAAGGTCTCCCGCGCGCATCTGAAGCGCCGGATCGCCGAAAACGCGATCGCGCTCCACCCCTACGAACAGTTCCGCGAGTACGAGACCCTCTCCGACGAGGCGATCTCCCGCGACACCCTCGACGCCGTCAAACGGACGTTTGCCGAGGTACTCGGGAAAGACGTCGCTTCGATCGGCGACGATATGCACTTCATTTTCGATCTGGGCGGCAGCAGTCTCGACTACTGCACGCTGCTGATCCGGTTGCAAGCCGAGTTCGGCATCACGTTCAGTTTCGAACGTCACAGTTGTTCCACCGCGAAGGAATTCGCACATTATATTTTGACAACGCAAGGAGGATCTGGCATTGAAACGGTTCAAAACACTTGACAAGACGTGGAAGGAGTTGCTATTCGCGATGTCCGGGCTCGGCCCGAACTTGCTGATGGTACTGATGGGCGCCTTCTTCACCGACGCGGTCAACCCCGCGGCGCTCGACCTTGCCGCAAACGCAGGGAAGGCGGTGCAGACCATTACGGGCACCTGCCTGATCGCACCCGCGATCTTCCCGATCTTGTGGTTCGTCGGTAAAGTATTCGACGGCGTCATCGACGTTCCGCTCGCGTCGCTTACCGACAGTCTCGACTCCAAATGGGGCAGAAGAAGGCTTCCCATCGCGATCTGCTTTTTGCCGATGGTCGTCTCCTACGTCCTTTGCTGGATTCCGATCACCCACGCGGAAAACAGCGTCGGCAACACCGTCTGGTTCTTCATCTGGGCGCTGATCTTCTTCGCGACCTACACGATGAACCTGATCGCGTTCTACGGTAGTCTCTCGACGGTCTGCGTCGACGAGGGACAGCGCCTGCGCGTCTCGAGTTATAAGTCCTTCTTCGACACGATCTCCTACGTGATCGTGTACGCGCTGGTCCCGCTGATCCTCGGCGCGAGCGGAATGCACATCGACCGTCTGGTCTTTATCCTCTCCCCGCTGATGATCACGATGCTGATTCCCGTTTTCATGATCAAAGAGGGGCAGAAGTGGGAGCAGAAGGCGATCGCCGAAGGCTACGATATCACCCCCCTCGCGGAAGAGCCCAAAGTCAGGATGATCGAGAGCATCAAACTGACCTTCACGAACAAACCCTTCCTCAAATGGTGCCTCGTGAACTGCTGCGCCTTCTTCGGGCTGCAGATGTTCCTCGTCTCCATGAACTCGCTGATCCTCGGCGGTATGGGTATGACTTCGACGCAGATGGCGATCCTCAATACCTGCGCTTTCGCGCCCGTGCCGATCATGCTCCACCTGTTCAATAAACTGAAAAAGAAGAAGGGGATCCGCTTCGCCTTCCAGAGCGCGCTGCTCTGCTTCGCGGTCTGCATCCTCTCGTTCTTCTTCGGCAGCACCTTCGTCGTCGGCGACAACACGACGGTCAAACTGATCATCGGCGCGGTCGGCGGAATCGTCGGCTCCTGGTCGATCGGCGCGTTCTTCATGATGCCTTACATGGTGCCCGCGCAGATCTCTTCGGTTGAAGAGAAACTGACGCACAAGAACCATTCCGCGATGTTCTTCGCGGCGCAGGCGCTGACCACCTCAGTCGTGGGCGCCGTGGCGTCGAGCCTCGTCTACGAGAATATCAAGATGCTGTTCATCTCCAAAGAGGCGTCGGGCGTGAAATACGCGTCCGATACGACCGACGCGGCTGCCCAATTCGGCGCAGGCTCGGTCTTCAACCTCGGCTTGATCCTGGTCCCGTTCATCGTCTCGCTCTTCTGCATCATCGGCTTCATCCTCGCGTTCAGAATGCCGAAGAACTACTCGCCGAAGGAAGTGGCGAAGGGGCTCGGACTTGAGAAGGAATACGAAGCCAACAAGGACGCCTTTGAAGAAGAGGACGACCGTCCCTTCTGCCGCGAGTCCCTGATCGTCTACAACGCTCTGTGGATCCTCTCGGGTTGCCTCTTCGGCTTCATCTGGCTGTTCCAGACCATCTCCGCCGTCAACACCTTCGCGGAGAAGAAGACCTCGAAGTGGTTCGTGCTTCTCTCGATCGTCTGCCCGTTCTTCATCCTCTATCCGATGCTCAAACTGAACGGCGAGATCAACCGCAAGTGCGACGCCCTCGGCATCGAGCACAAGGGAGGCATCCTTCCGGTCGCGATCTTCGGCGCGCTCTATCTCAACCTCGTCTCGCTCTCGGTCCTGCAGAATAAACTGAACAAGATGTTCGTCAAGATCAGCGGTCTTCCCGTTCAGCACTTCTATTACAAAAAGAAGATCTACACCGAGAACGGGGACAAAAGTCTGCGCAAGATCAAGGGCGGCGCGCTGATCGTTTCCAACCACACGTCGATCTACGACTATCCACTGATCATGTACGCCTTCCTGCCGCGAACGCTCCATACGCTCGTGGCGGAGGTGATCTACCAGAAGAACGCGATGCTCGCGTGGTTGGTGAAGCACCTCGGGTGCATCCGCGTCGACCGCGCCGACTACGATTTTGCGTTCATGTCCGAAATGGTCTCCTATCTGCGGAAGGGACACGTGGGACTGGTCTTTCCCGAGTCCCGCCTTCCGCAGGAGGGGGAGACCGACTTGCTGCCGTTCAAGCCGAGTTACGTGATGATGGCGCTGGAAGCGGACGTTCCGATCATTCCGGTCTACACCAACGGCGTGTACGGGAAGAGCAAGAAAGAAAAGAAAACCACGGCAAAACTCATGATCGGGAAACCGATCTACCTCTCCGATCTGATCGATCGGGAAAAAAGCGAAAAAGAGAACATCGAGTTTATCAACGATCACGTGAAAAACCGGATCCGCGAGTTGGCTTTTTCGCAGTAGGAGCAGTATGGAAAAAAAGGTACCCTGGATCGTCCGGTTGTTCGATCCGAGAATGTGGCTCTACGACTTCGTCAAGTGGACCGGCGCACTGATCGTGAGCATCGATCTGCGGGTGAAGCGGATCTTCGCGGCGGGGAGGAAAAAGACCTCGCTCCGCGGGCGCTACATCGTTTCGAGCAACCATATGTCCTATATTGATCCGATCATTCTCTCCGCCGCCTTCTGGAACCGGCGGCTGGGGTTCATCGCCACGAACGAACTGTTCAAGACGAAGATCTGGAACGCGTTCTTCCGGGGCGTCGGGTGTATCCCTATCGACAAGCGCAACCCCTCTCTCTCGACCTTCAAGGCGGTCAAGGAGCGGTTGCGGCGCGGTCATCTCGTCTGCGTGTTCCCCGAGGGGGAAGTGACGCGGACCGAGGATATGGGCGAGTTCAAATCCGGCGTCGTGATGATGGCGATGGTCGCGCAGGCGGATATTTTGCCCGTGTATCTGGTCAAGCGGGAAAAACGCTGGAAGCGGCAGATCGCCGTGATCGGAGAAAAGATCGAGTACGCAAAGTGTTTTCAGAGCCCCGTACCGTCGCTCGACGAGATCCGGGCTGTCAAGGAACTGCTCGTACAGAAGGAACACGAACTGGAAGAGTTCTATAAACAAACCGTCAAGGAGGGAAAACGATGATCGTTTCTTTCACGAAAGAGGATTTCAGAAGATTTGCATCCCCCGAAACCTTTGAAAAGATCGTTGACGTCAGAACCGTT
>CACYZS010000161.1 GCA_902778985.1 uncultured Ruminococcus sp. | reverse complement strand
CCCGCCCCGATTCCGGGGCGGGGCGGGTCTGTCGGTTACGGGACGATATTCGAGAAGTAGAAGTTATCCCAATCGTTTTCGGGAAGCCCGTTTTCGACCGACATATTCGGCGCTCCCGGACGGATCGTGATCTCGGCGCCGGCGGGGGCGGCGAAGGTGATTTTTCCTTTCGGACGTTCGGTTTTTTCGCGCCCGTTCCCGAATTACAGTATATCCGAAAACGGACGAAAATGCAAGAGGTTCGGGAGTATGGTGTCAAAGAACCGCGTCCGGGGAACGGAGCGCGTTCTTTTCACCCGTTCGGTTTTCAACCGGTTTTTCCGGCGGACAGAACCCGCCCGCAGCGGGGCACCAAAACCGGGCGCCGCCCGGACGGGTTTCGCACGGGCGGCGTAGGGTTTACGGGTTGTGCTCCGGGGATGCAGGCGTTTTCCCGTCGGACGTTTTGCCGGGGCGTTCCGTCATTCCGCCGGCGTTTCGGTGGCAGACGTCGGCAGGTCGTACCATTTTTTCAGGATGTCGTCCAGTTTGGTCTGCTTGCCGGACAGTTGCGATTGGTACTTCTCGACGACGAACGAGGAAGTGCCCAGGAATCCCTGCCCCTTCATCCAGGAAGAACTCGTCTTCCCGCTGGTTCCCTCGGCGGCATCTTCAAGCGCCTTGTCGCGGCCGGTGATGACGTTGTCGTAGATGATGTTGAGCATCCGGTCGGTGCCCTGGTTGTAGGTCGTGGTCTTGAACTTGGTCACGACCTGCTGGAAATCCTCGCGGATCGCTTTCGAGTTCTCGTTGCAGTACTGCAGGAACGCCGAAACGGCACGCGCCTTGTCGGGCGTCGTCTTGACGTTGATCGCGCCGACGTCCGCTATGTTGTGGATCATGGTATTGTATTCCTGTTCAGCCTTGATCTTCGGGATCGGAACGACCGACCAGATCGACTCCATCGTCTGGAACGATTCTTCTTCGAGTGCGCCGAGAACGATCGGCCCCGCGAACAGAAGGGTGTCGGACGCGAACTTCGCGTAGTGTTCTTTCAGAGTCTTGCCCGAATCGGGGTTGTAGTTGGTCACGAGCGCGCCGGGCCCCGAGAATACGCTCGCAACGGCGTCGTAGATACTGCCGAGCAGAGAGGAGTCGTCGTAGTAGCGCACCCACTTCTTGCCGTTGTATTCGCTCGTTTCGTCCTCGATGACGTAGGTTTCGGTCAGTGGAACGCCGGCGGAGTAGACGATCAGGGACGCCGGAAGACCGGTGTACTGGTCGGTGATGATGCCGAGGGTGTCGCCCATCGAGTTTGCGCCGTCTGCGTCGGTATCGACCCACATCGCGGCGCAGAGTTTACCGAGATCGTCCCAGGTCCATTTTCCCTGTTCGACGAGGTCGAAGAAACGGGCCGAGAGTTGCTCGTCCGTACCGAGCGACTCGTCCACAGGCAGATACGCGGGCGCAAGTCTCGACGCGTTCGCGTCCATCAGGTCGATGTTGAAAGGCAGAACGCCCATCGCGCGGAAGAGTTCCAGAAAGTAATCGCCGCCCATAATATAGGCGCGATCCTCGGTAAACGAGAGACTTTCCATCCAGTCGGTCATCCACCCCTCCGCCTCGAAATCGAAGTAGGAGCCGGGGATCGACTTGATGTCCTTGAACGCGCCGAAGGTCTTCATGGTTTTGTTCAGGTCGTAGAGCATATCGATAAACAGGTCGGGCGCGTCGGTTTGATCCGCCGCTTTTACCAGAGTCAGGATCCGATCCGCCTGTGCGCCCCATTTGAGATCTCCCCATTGGGCGTATTTGAGCGTCACGCCGAGCAGGTCAGCCGCCGCACGGTTCCGGTTGTAAACCTTCTCTTCGATCGTGGACGTGGTCCCGTCGATCACCTCGTCGGGCCCCTGAATGTACTTGTCGTTCTGCGGGATATTTTCCGCCGAAGCGTACGTATCGTACTGGATCAGGATCGTCCGGTCCGCCTCCGCGTAGGCGGAAAGGGCGTTTCCGATCGTTTCCCATTTGCTCGTCGTCGTCGCTTCGGTCGTGGAGGACGTGGACGACCCCTGTTCGCCGCCGGCGGTCGTCGGTTCCGCCGTCGTGGCGTCGGGCGTTTCCTTCCTGCAGGAAGCGAGCGCCGGGACGAGGAAGAGAAGACACAGAAGTAATGCGAGGATACCGTTCAGTTTTTTCATACCTTAGTAATGGTTCCGGCAGGCGCCGTGAAAACGAGCAATCCGCCCTCTTCGGTCGCCGTAACTGTCTCTGTGTGCCCGCCCGCCCCGACGGTCCATTCCCCGGCTTTCACGCCCGAGACGTAGTAGGTGTACTCGCTGGAGCCGCCCGTCGTGAAGGTGAGCGTCGTACTTCTGCGCGTGGCGTTGGTCACGAAGACTGCCGCTACCTTGCCGATCACGGCGCCCTTCACGTCGTCGGTGTCGATCGCCGTCGCCTTGAGGGACGGGCTCTTATCGGCGTCGCAGACGAACATCACGTTCAGAAGTTGATCGGTCGCGTTGCCGGTCGCGGGGCTGATCTCGACTCTGCCCCAGTAGCCGTCGTCGCGATTGTATTTATTGTCGAGTTGGACGTAGTTGTCGACGCCGCCCTTGTTGACCAGATAATTCTGTCCCGCTCCGCCCCGTTTGGTGATCGTGACGTTGTTGCCGATCACGTTCTGCAGAACGAGTTTGCCGCTTCCGACAACCTCCGTCACGGTCTTGCCGTCGACCGTCGGTTCGGTCACGGTGTGAAGCAGGAAGGTCTTCTTGTAGTTGGCGCTCTTCGCCTTGATGTTGTCGAAAACGAAGAAGAACATCGGGACGTTCGGGTTCTTCGTGTCGAAGACGGCGAGCATCCGGCGCGTGACCTCGCTTGCCGTCGAACTCTCGTAGGCGGCGGCGATGTTGCCGGCGATATAGGCGTAGGTCGCCTGCTTCTTTGCGGCGTCGGCGTACCCGGCTTCGTAGCCCGTCACCTCACCGATCTTGTACGTACTGTTCTTCCAGTTGGAGAGGTTCGCGTCACCCAGCCGCCTCTGACCTCCCGAATAGTACCCGCCGTTGGTCGAGGCGAGCGACGTGTTGTAGATCAGGATGCTGTTGTGCGCGATGGTCGCCTGATGGTAGTAACTGTGGTGGTTTTCGTGGTACGAAACGTAGGCGCCGGTGTCGCCCGAGAGGACCTCGCGGTAAAAGATCTGGAACTGTCCCGCGTCGTAGTGGTCGTGGTTCGCGACGGTGCGCTGCCCGATCTTCATCAGGACAGCCGCCTGATCGTTGCCCCAACTGTTGCGGGCGATCACCTGGCTCATCCAGCTGCCGTTATAAAGGATCAGATCCATCCCTTCGCGGCGACTTGCCGCAGGCTGCAGACGCGACGAGGAGCAGATCAGGTATTCGGAAACCGTCGCGGTCTCGGTCACGTCGCCGGAGAAGTCGGTGTAGGAACAGCCGTTCATCCCCCCGCCGTAATCGTATTCAAGTTGCGCGCGCATCGTCGCGTCGTTGAAGATGTACGAGGAATAGAGCGCGACGTGTCCGTAATCGATGAAACTGCCGTCGGGAACGTGGTCGTCGCCGCAGTTGAACCCGACGCCGTGCGTTCTGTTGTAGCGTCCGGGCAGTTCGTGAGAGTAGATCGTGCGTGCGACCTGCTTCATATTCTCTTCGCTCTCGTAGGGGAAGGTCCCGGTCGCCGTCTTGATCAGCCACACCGAGTAGAGTTCGGGAATGAACTTGGAACGGATGTAGAGCGAGACCCCCTGCGGCATCATCTGCGCTTCCAGGAGTTTTTCACGGACGGGGACGTATTCCTCGTAGAACCGTCCGGCGATCATATCCCACCAGCCCGGATACTCGTCGTAGATCGCGATGGCGAACGCGAGATAGTCGCGCAGGATCATGAAGCCGGTCCCGTGTCCCGAGACGGCGTCGGCGCCGGTCGGCGGAAAACCGACGGCGTAGGTGACCGTCATCCCGACCTTGCAGATCTTTTCCTGTACGCCGAGAACGATCTGCTGACGGTCGGTCGGCGTCATAAGGTCGTAGCACCAGTCGTAGACGCAAGCCGCGATATACATCGCGAACCCGTAGTAGCGGTGGGCGACGTCGTCGTGCCCCGTCCAGCTGTCGGTCAGGGTTTTGAGAGCGTTTTTCAGCGCGTAGATCGCGTTGTAACCCGAGATCTTGTTTCCGGTCAGTTTATAGTCGAGCGCCAGGGTCTGCATATTCCGGAAGATGTTCGTGTCCAGGATGTCAAAGGCGTCGTTGGCGATCGCCCCGTCGGTCGGAGTACGGACTCCCTGCCGGAACAAAGCCGAAGCGACCGTGCTTCGCTTGTCGTAATATTCCTCCTTCATCCCCTCGATCGCGTCGGAGGTAAAGAGGACGCGCGGGTGCTGCCCCTTCGTCGGATGGACAGACGGCACGGCGTAGGAGCCGCCGAGATCCGCCCGGACGGTCCCGCTTCCGAAATCGGAAGAAGCGCAGCCGTCGACCTTCGCCTTAACGGTATTTACGGCGGAGATATACTCGTCGTAGGTGACCGCCTCGGTCTTGCCCACTCTATTGCACCGGGTGCAGATCCATTCCCGCTTGCCGACGGTGGTCGGGGTGGGCGGGGTCACGATCCGTCCCTCGCCGCTCTCCAGCATGTGGCTGTTCGGGTTGACCGGGATCGACCGCGTTTCCTTCTTTTTGCACCTCGTGCATTCAAAGAGCGCCGTACCGGTATTCAGGCAGGTCGCCGAGTCGATGATCTGCTTTTCATACCAGTCGTGTCCGTCGCACTCTTCGTTTTTCGTCTCACCGCAGATCGTACAGGTAAACATAATCTCTCCTTTAGTCTCTTTTTGCGTTGACGGATCGCACGTCCCCTCTCTGATCACGCGTCCCTCGTCCCAGACGTGTTCGTGTTCGCCGGACGTCGTTTCGGGCGGGACGGCGGTCCCGGTCGGTTCGGATCCGCCCCCGCAGGACGCGAGCGCAAGACAGAACGCAAGGCAAAGGATCAGGACGGCGGAAAGAATCAGTTTTCGCATGGTTTTCCTCCTATTTTATTGCGGGCGGAAACGCCGCGATCGTTTCAAAAGCCGAAGACGAAAAACTATTCCGGCGGAATTCTCCGGTTTTCTTATCTCCATTATACTCAAAAGAAAGGAAAAATGCAATCGTTTTGCGAAAAATAATTGCAAAATATCTGCCGCTTGCAATAAGAAATATCTTCAAAATGCGAAAAGATGTTTCAAAAGCAAGCCGATAATCATATAAAAACGATCTTTTGACGGATCGAACCGTTTGGGAAACGATTGCTTTTTGAAAAAAGGATTTTGCGTTTCTTTTGTGATCTGCGCGTTCGGTCGAAAGAAAAGAGAGTCGTGAACGGAAAAGAGGCGACGGGTGAAAAAAATCTTCGCGTTTATTGCGTAAATTGCAAAATTGTATTTGCGTCCATTGAAATTTATTTCATTTTATGATATAATGGAGCGGAAAGACGGGATCCCTTCCCTTTGCCGCCCGGCAAAGACCCCCTTACCGGAAGTCCATTCATACGGGAGATCGATTATGAAAAAGAAAAACCTGTTTCTGTTTCTGCTTTTGTCTCTTTGCCTCGTCCTGACGGTCTTTGCGCTCGTTTCGTGCGGCGGAGACGAGGGCGACGAAACCGTCGCCGTCACGACCGAAAACGACGGACCCTATACCGTCACCTTCGTCGCGGGCGAACGCGAGACGACCGTTACGGTCGAACGCGGCGAAACCCCGGTCTG
>CACYZS010000160.1 GCA_902778985.1 uncultured Ruminococcus sp. | reverse complement strand
ACGAACGCGGAGAGGGTCCGCACGCACAGCGGATCGGCGCGCGCGTCCTTCACGGGCGGCAGTTCGATCACGTCCGCGCGGATCTTTTCAAGCAACCGCGCGATCTCGAGTTTCTCCTTGAAACTGTACTTGCGCTCGCAGGAGAGCGTGCGGTCGGAAATGACGATCTGTTTCATGTTCTGTCCTTCCTTTTCTTTCGTTTTCGCTCCGGAAAACAAAAAGTCCCCGAAGCCGTGTTTTCGGCTTCAGGGACGATCAATCGATCGCGGTACCACCCTGATTCCCGTCAAATGGCGGGCGCTCGTCGGATACGTTCATATCCTTTGCCTTGGTAACGGGGCAAGCCGTAGACGCCTAACCGATTCGGTTCAGCGCCTCTGCTCGGGAGTGAGAGTTCCGTCTCCTGCGTCACCGACTTACACCAACCGCCGGTTCTCTTTGCACGCTTTCTTCGATGGAACGGTTCCGTCATCGCATTTATGCATAAGATTATAGCACAAGCCCCCCTCTTTGTCAACCGTGATTTGAAAAATATTTTTCCGGGGGCAAAAAGGGCGAAAAAACGCCCGTTTGTCGGCTTTGACAAACGGGCGCAGCGATGGTTTTTCCGACCGATCAGTCGACCGGCAGAGTCCAGCCGAAGGGATCGGCGATCTTGCCCCACTGGATACCGGTGAGGGTATCGTAGAGGTGCTGAGTGATCTTTCCGATCTTGCCGCCGTTGACGGTATACTTGACGTCCTTATAGCAGAGTTCGCCGATCGGGGAGACGACCGCGGCGGTGCCGCAGCCCCAAGCCTCTTCGAGCGTGCCTTTCTTCATCGCGTCGGCGAGTTCGTCGACCGAGAGCAGGCGTTCGGAGACCTTGTATCCCTCTTTCTGCAAAACTTCGATACAGGATTTGCGGGTAATGCCGGGCAGGATCGAGCCGGTCAGTTTCGGGGTGACGATCTCGTCGCCGATCTTGAACATGACGTTCATGGCGCCGACTTCCTCGATGTACTTCCGCTCCACGCCGTCGAGCCACAGGACCTGGGAGTAACCCTTCTCCTCGGCGCGTGCGCCGGCGCGGTTGGACGCGGCGTAGTTACCGCCGCACTTGGCGTAACCCGTGCCGCCACGGACGGCGCGGACGTCCTGATCCTCGATCATGATCTTGACCGGGTTGATGCCTTCCTTATAGTAACTGCCGACGGGCGAGGCGATGATCAGGAAGGTCGCGTGATGCACAGCGTGAACGCCGAGCGTCTCGTCGTTGCCGAACATGAAGGGACGCAGATAGAGAGAGGTGCCGGGAGCCGAGGGCGTCCAGTCCTGTTCGGTTCTGACGAACGCGAGCAGGATCTCAAGGGCGTCGTCCTCCGGGATCTGCGGGAGGCAGAGCCGCTCCGCCGAATTGTTCATACGGCGGATGTTCTCGGTCGGGCGGAAAAGTTGAACTTTGCCGTCGGCGCGGCGGTACGCTTTCAGTCCCTCGAAGATCTCGGAACCGTAGTGCAGCGCGGTGCAGGCGGGATGGAGCGTCAGGGGCGCGAACGGAACGATCCGGGCGTCGTGCCAACCCTTTTCGGGGGTGTAGTCCATCATGAACATATGGTCGGTGAAGATCTTACCGAACCCGAGCGTCGAGGGATCGGGCTTCGCCTTTTTCTCGCTTACGAGTTGATACTTGATTTCCATGATCGTTTCTCCTTTTATTTGTAGTTTGCGCCGAGTTGCATGGCGCGGAGATTGACCTCGAGCATATCGGCGTGACGCGCCGAGATGACCTTGCCGAGCGCGCCGCGGATCCCCTCTTCGGTGAATTCGCCGCGATCCGCGAGGATCTTACCGAGCAGGATCATGTTGGCGAGGGTGGGGAACCCGTTCTCGCTTGCCAACCGGGTGGCGGGAACGCCGACGGCTTTGACGTCCTTGCGGGCGACTTTACGCTCGATCAGCGAGGAGTCGTAGAAGATGGTGCCGCCGGGGACGACCGAGCCTTCGAAGCGGTCGAGCGAGGGAAGGTTCATCGCGACCAGAACGTCGGGGTTGGACACGATCGGCGAGCCGACCTGACTGTCGCTGACGATCACCGAGCAGGACGCGGTGCCGCCGCGCATTTCGGGGCCGTAGGACGGGAGCCAGGAGACCTGTTTGTCTTCGAGCATCCCCTTGTAGGCGACGAACTTACCGATGAACAGGATGCCCTGCCCGCCGAAGCCGGAGAACAGATATTTCGTCGTGTTCATTGTTTATCCTCCTTCTTTTCCGCCGAACGGTCCTTGTAGACGCCGAGCGGGTAGTAGGGGATCATCTTCTCGTCGATCCACTTCAGAGCCGCCTGCGGCGTCATGCCCCAGTTGGTCGGGCAGGACGAGATCACTTCGATCAGCGAGAAGCCCTTGCCGTCGATCTGGTTCTGGAACGCTTTCTTGATCGCGCGCTTCGCGTTCTTGATCTGCTTGACGTTGTTGACCGTGACGCGTTCGAGGTATTCGGGACCGTCGAGTTGAGCGAGCATTTCGCAGATCTTGACGGGATAGCCGCAGAGGTTGACGTCGCGTCCGTAGGGGGAGGTCTGCGTGACCTGTCCGGGGAGCGAGGTCGGCGCCATCTGACCGCCGGTCATACCGTAGATCGCGTTGTTGATGAAGATGACCGTGATGTTCTCGTTACGCGCGGCGGAATGAACCGTTTCCGCGGTACCGATCGACGCGAGGTCGCCGTCGCCCTGATAGGTGAAGACGATGTTGTCGGGGTTGGCGCGCTTGACGCCGGTGGCGACCGCCGGGGCGCGACCGTGCGCTGCCTCGATCATATCGCACTCAAAATAGTTGTACGCCATGACCGAGCAGCCGACCGGCGCGATGCCGATGGTTTTTCCCTCGATCCCGAGTTCGTCGATCACTTCCGCCACGAGCCGGTGAACGATCCCGTGGGTGCAGCCCGGGCAATAGTGCAACGGCACGTCGGAGAGGGCGTGGGGTTTCTTGAATACGACCATTACTGTTCACCTCCGTTTGCGGCAGCCTTGATGGCTTCGAGTACCTGTTCCGGCGTCGGGATCATCCCGCCCGCGCGGTTGCAGAGCGTGACGGGACGGCGGCACTCGGTGGCGAGCCGGACGTCTTCGATCATCTGCCCCATGTTGAGTTCGACCGAGATGTACTTCTTGACGGTCGAGAGCGAACGCTTGAAGGGATCGACGGGGAACGGCCAAAGGGTGATCGGACGGATCAGACCGACCTTGATCCCCATTTCGCGCGCGGCGTCAACGGCGTTGCGCGAGACGCGGGACGCGATGCCGAACGCGGCGACGCAGATCTCGGCGTCCTCCATTCTGTATTCCTCGGCGCGCGCCTCGGTACGCTCGATCTCGGCGTACTTTTCGTAGCGGGCAAAGTTGAACTGTTCGAGTTCCTCGGGGACGAGAGAGAGCGAGTTGATGATGTTGCGCTTGCGCTCCATCTTGGTCCCTCTCGGGCATCGGGGCGATCTGCAGGTCGTCAAGGGCGACCGGCTCCATCATCTGCCCCATGGTACCGTCGGCGAGCAGCATCGAGGTCATGCGGTATTTGTCGGCGAGGTCGAACGCCTTGACGGTCAGTTCCGCCATCTCCTGCACCGAGGCGGGAGCGAGAACGATCATGTGGAAGTCGCCGTGTCCCGCGCCGCGCGTCGCCTGGAAGTAGTCCGACTGGCTGGGCTGGATACCGCCGAGCCCGGGGCCGCCGCGCTGTACGTTGACCACCAGCGCCGGAAGATCGGCGCCCGCGAGGTAGGAAAGGCCCTCGCCCTTGAGCGAAACTCCGGGGGAAGAGGACGAAGTCATGACGCGAAGTCCGGCGGACGCGACGCCGTAGACCATATTGATCGCGGCGATCTCGGATTCCGCCTGAAGGAAGGTCCCGCCGATCTTCGGCATCCGCTTCGCCATATACGCGGCGATCTCGGTCTGCGGGGTGATCGGGTACCCGAAATAGTGACGGCAGCCGGCGCGGATCGCGGCTTCGGCGATCGCCTCGTTGCCCTTCATCAGAACTTTCTTTTCCATTTGTCAGACTCCTTTCTCGACCTCGATGATGCAATCGGGGCACATGGTCGCGCAGAAGGCGCACGCGATGCACGCCTCGGGATTGACCGCGGTGACGGGGTGATGCCCCTTCTTGTTGATGACGTCCTCGGCGAGCGCCAGCACCTTCTTCGGGCAGACGTCGACGCAGAGACCGCAACCCTTGCAGTTGTCGGTGCGGAAGGTCAACTTGTTCATATTCAGCACTCCTTTTCGTATGATCGTATTTGTTTACCCGATCTTCTTTTGCAGATCGAGAGGGAAGAGATCGGGGATCTTTCCTTCAAGCGAGGCGTAAACCCCCCGCTCCGCCGTCGTCATCCGGACGGGCAAGCCGGTCAGGCGGCTGACCTCGGCGGCGTAGCCCTGCGACTCCAATACGTCCTCGGGCGTGGTCTCGCG
This sequence comes from uncultured Ruminococcus sp., assembly GCA_902778985.1. GTDB lineage: Bacteria > Bacillota > Clostridia > Oscillospirales > CAG-272 > UBA1740. The sequence continues at coordinate 1,358 of CACYZS010000160.1, read as the reverse complement.
TCCGACGTTCGAGTTGTTGACCAGCCCCGTGATCGGGACGCCGCCCGCCCCTTCGATCTCGCGCAGCACCTCGACCGTGTCTTGTGGGGTGCGGGTCAGGGGACGGTAGCGGTTGATGACCGCCAGACACTCGAAATCGTTCTCCGAAAGGATCGCCGGCGTCAGCCGTCCGAGCGCGAGCGCGCCGCGGTCGTCCCCCCCGACGTCGAGCACGGCGGTCAGGGTTTTGTCGTCGGTGACGGCGTACATTTCCTGCGGCAGCGCCGGGATGTCGAGATTCCCGCCCGCGTAGGGCGAGGCGATCAGGCGGACGCCCGCCGCCTCAAGGTCGGCAAGACTGTCCTTCGAGCGGAAGTAGGGGTTCACGATGTCGAGGTCGGCGAGCGCGACCGGCGACCGCGTTTGCGCAAGCCGGATCGCGTAGTTGACCGCGATATTGGTCTTCCCGCTTCCGTAGTGCCCGACGAATAGCGTGATCCGTTTGGTTTCCATTTTCCGTATCACAGTTTGTTACGCTGGATCTTGCCCGAAATGGTCTTCGGAAGGCTGTCGCGGAAGACCACGATGCGGGGGTACTTATAGGGCGCGGTATTCTTCTTGACGTAGTTCTGGATCTCTTTTTTCAGTTCTTCGGTCGGCTCGGTGCCGGGGACCAGCACGATGCTCGCCTTGACGACCTGACCGCGAACCGGATCGGGTTCGGCGGACACGCCGCATTCCAGAACGTAGGGCAGTTCCATGATGACCGATTCGATCTCGAACGGCCCGATGCGGTAGCCGGAGGACTTGATCACGTCGTCGTTACGACCGACGTACCAGTAGAACCCGTCCTCGTCGCGCCACGCCGTGTCGCCGGTGTGGTAGTACCCGTCGTGCCAGACCTCGCGCGTCTTCTCCTCGTTGCGGTAGTAGCCGGTGAAGAGCCCGCAGGGAGCGCCGTCGGCGACTCTGACCACGATCTCGCCGGTCTCGCCGACCGGGACGGGTTTACCGTCGGGATCGAGCAGGTCGACGTCGTAGATCGGGGCGGGTTTGCCCATCGAACCGATCTTGTGCGGCGCGCCGACCAGGTTGCCGATGATCATGGTGCTCTCGGACTGTCCGAACCCTTCGCGGATCTGGAGCCCGGTCGCCTTCTCAAACTGGCGGTAGACCTCGGGGTTGAGCGCCTCGCCCGCCGTGGTCATGTGACGCACGGAACTGAAATCGTATTTCGAGATGTCCTGCTTGACCATCATGCGGAGCATGGTCGGGGGCGCGCAGAAACTGGTGATGTGGTACTTGGCGAACATGGGCAGGATATCGGCGGCGTCGAAGCGGTCGAAGTCGTAGACGAAGATCCCCGCCTCGCAGAGCCA
>CACYZS010000159.1 GCA_902778985.1 uncultured Ruminococcus sp. | reverse complement strand
ACGCCGCGTCGCTGCTCCACGCTTGCAGAAGCGAGCCGTCGGGGCGGATCGGCGAGTAGTACTCGATCGGCGTGAAGTTTTTCTTCGCGATATTCCAATCGAAAGACGAGGTCAAGGCGTAGGAACCGTCCCTGCCGTGCATCTGCTGCACGTAGGCGACGAGAGCGGACAGGTACGGCCAGACGGCGCCGTTGTGGTACTCGTAATCCTGAGACGATTTGTTGTGATAGCGGTCGATCCCGCGATAGAAGGGGAAGACGCTCATCACGCCGAAGTCGCCTGCGTGCTGGAACTTGTTGTTCTTCGATTCGAGCATCTTCGCCACGTTGTCGAGCAACCGTTTCGTCTTTTGCTCGTCGCTGATCCCGAAGAGTACCGCGACGACGGTGTCGACCGAGAGGTTATCCTCGACGAAATCGCCGTTTTTGTAGTTGATATAGTACCCTTTTTCGTCGTCCCAGAGGATCTTGTCGATCGCGGCTTTCGTCTGAAGATACATCCCGTAATACTTTGCGGCGAGGGTTTCGTCCCGTCTCCCTATGATCCTCGAAACGCAGTACAGCGCCCGGGCGTAGAGCAGTTCGAGGTAACTGACGTAGCCGCTCCGGTTGACCTCGTCCGCCCAGTCGCGCTTGTTGTACGGTCCCTCTTTGACGATCAAGTGCGTTTCGTCCTCGTACGCCGCCAGTTTGTCGATCACCAGACGGCAGTAGTCGTAGACCGTTTTCCCGTTCATCGTTTCGTCGAGGATCGAGAAATCGCCCGTCCGGTTGATATAGTCGTAGACCATCAGAACGAAGAAACTCGGGCTGTCGTAGTGGTTCGGCCAGTGCTGGTTGAGTTCAAAGGTCACGGCGGACGGGCAGTCCCCGTTCTCCTGGATCCCGTGCGCCAGCGTCAAAATTTCGTTCCGCACGAGATCTGCGTGATCTTTATACATACAGAGAACGGTCCAATAGGCGTCCCGGAAATAGGTGCGGAGAGGGCTGATGTAGTTGCACCCGGCGGAAAAGCCGCGGTACTCTCCGATCTCCTGATAATTCTCGATGGCGCAGAAGATACTCGAAACGTAGAGCGCCTTGTCACGCTCGGTTTTCGCCGTCGCGGGAATCTTCACGCTCTTGATCTCGTCAAGAACCTCTTTTTTCAGGGCGGGGAAACGGGAGAGGATATCCTTGCAGTTTTCCTCGTCGGAGCCGAAGGCGCAAACGAAGCGTACGCTCTTGTCCGTGTGCAGATAGACCGAGTGGTTCTCGGGGACGTGCTCGTTTTCGGCGTCAGCGGCGTAGGCAAACGTTTTCGACGCATTCCCGAAGACGAAAGCGAAATCGTATTTTGCGTGCTTCTCTGCCGTGATCTCGCAGCACAGGGCGTTGCCGCGCTTCGGGATGAACTGAAAGACCTCGATCTTCCCGCCGATAGCGTCCAGCACGATCCTCTGCGTCCGTCCGATCATCTCGACGGTCTTATCGGTGAACGCGTCGAGTTTGACGCCGTTCACGAAGACGTTGAGATAACTCTTCCGAAGATAACTCCCCGGGTGGTTGCAGACAGAGTAGTTGGTGATCCCGCCGTTACCGTCGAAGCAGACGCGCAGATCGTTTGCGCAGACGTCGTAGACCGCCTCTTCCCAGAACTTGCCGCGGACGACGATCTTCCCGTCGTGAAAACTCGTTTCCATAGCGTTCTTCCTTTTTTATTTCAGGCGTTCTTTTCCAGATACAGCGTATCGAACGGTTTGAGTTTGATCGACTTGGTCGAGACGCGCGTCTTGAACATCATGCGCTTTTCGTCGATGCGGTAGACGGTGTAGCCCGATCCGAGGTCGGTCTCGACGGTCTTCTCTTCGCCGCTGATGTTGGCGATCAGAACGCCCTTCGATTTCCCGTCGGTCGCCGCCAACGCGTAGACCCCGTCGCCGGTCCCCGTCGGTTCGACCGCGCCTCCGAGCGCGTAGAGTTTTCCGAACGCCTTGAACGCGTAGTAGGTGCAGAAGGGCTGCTCGGTCAGGGGGTTGAAGAACCCGGCGTAGACGCTGGTCCCGAAGCGCGCGTCGTAGTAGCACATCACCGACATCTTGGTCCCCTGCATCGCGATCATCATGGCGGAAACGTCCGCCGCCGCCTTGGTCGTGCCGCGGGTCTCGCGCGTGCGGTCGGTGTTCCACTCGTTCAGGTGGATCTCGATGTCGGGGAAGCCCTCCTCGGCGAGCAGTTTTTCGGTGTACGCCTGGATCTGCTCGGTGCGCTTGACGGTCATATAACTGTGGTGCGAGAAGAAGTCGATCGGCAGATTGTCGCGCTTGATGCGGCGCAAAAACCCGCGGGTAAATTCGGTATGGTAGATCGCGCGCTCTTCCCAATGGGTGATCTCGTGGGGCTTTTTGTATTTTTCCTCTTTTTCCAGATACCCGAGATAAAGCCCGGTGTTCGCAAAGCCGCCGACCTTGATCTTGTCGCCGAAGCAGTCTTTCAAGCGTTTCGCCGTCGCGGCGTAGAGGTCGTAGTACTGCTCCTTCGTGCCCTTCCACATATTGTTTTTGGCGATCTCTTCTTCGTTATCGGGCTCGTTCCAGATCTCCCAATAGGTGATCCCGAAATGGAACCCGTTCGCCCATCCCTCGTTGTAGTGGCGGACGATATGCTCGCAGATCCGCGCCCACTTTTCGGGGTCCTTCGGCGGGAAGATGCGGTAGGACTTGATCATATGCGCGTTCTCGATGGTCACGCCGAGACGGAAGTAGGGTTCGAGTTTCGCCTCCGCCATCTTTAGAAACAGCGCGTCGGTGAAGGCGAAATCGTAGGACGCGGGATCGTTCTCGTCGGCGTCGAAGTCACGGAAGAGGTTCGGAACGTCAACGAACACGTTCGCCCCGTAATTCCCGCAGGTATCGTGCATACGGCAATAGGGGATATTCGCCTCGGTCAGATAGTGGAACATCGAGTGTTCGATCCCGTCGTCGCAAATGTCCGCGGGCGGCTGCCCGACGGCGTGCATCGGCTTGATCTTCCCCGTCGTTTTCGTAAAGTCAAAATGGAGTTTCATATCGGCTTCCTTTCTTGCCCCGCCCGTGGGGCGAGACGCGTGAGATCTGTTTTGCGTTCTTATTTATTATAAACCAACCGTTGTGAAAAAGCAATACGCAGACGACGGTTTTCGCGGAAGATTGCCCGATCACTCGCAGAACGAGGCGGAAGCGCAAATCTGCGCTCCCGCCGTAACGGAAATCCCGGGGCTGTCGGGGACGGAAAGGAGGAGAGAGCCGTCCGGCGCAGCCCCGGTTGTATGAATTATAAGGAACGGGATCAGTCGGCGAGTTTGAAGTAGACGGGTGCCGGGATCTCGACGCCCTCGGCAACTTCGAGCGTCGCGGCTTCGGGAGAAGCCACCTTCTCGACCTTCATCACGAAGTCCGTACCGCAGGTTACGTACACATCGGCGAATGCGAGGTAAGCGACCGTGTCCGCCTTCGTGTTCGACTTGTTCATGATGAACGGGACGACGATGTCCCCGGCGTCGCTGTAAACGACGCCGCCCTCACCGTCGGATTCGGCTTTGAACAGCATGGATTCCCAGTTCTGCATACC